>NZ_JBSJYT010000006.1:0-99274 GCF_053711055.1 Ligilactobacillus sp. LYQ135
ATAGTGCGGTGATGATGGCTTGAAGGATACACCTGTTCCCATTCCGAACACAGCAGTTAAGCTTCAAAACGCCGAGAGTAGTTAGAGGAACGCCTCTTGCAAGGGTAGGAAGTCGCCGTGCAATTTTGCGGAAGTAGTTCAGTGGTAGAACACCACCTTGCCATGGTGGGGGTCGCGGGTTCGAATCCCGTCTTCCGCTTGATACTTCTGCGATCGCAACAATTTTGTTGCGATTTTTTTATGCCTAAACTGTAAAATAACTAATCTAAATAGAAAATAGGTTGTGATAAAAAATCGCAACCTATTTTTACTAAAGGTAAAATTTACTATTTAAGAGATAATCGGCTTTTTAAAAGCGTCTTTATTGTGGATAAAATTTCATAAACTTTGGATGTTTTAATATTAAGATGTTTTGCAATTTCTTTAGGAGTTTTACGTGAAAATAGGTGGAAATATAAAATTTTCTTTTCAAAGTCATCTAATCGACTAATTGTGGTAGTTAATTCCATTTTTGATAAATAAATCGACTCAGCATTATATCTTAAGTTTGATAGTTCTGTAATCTTGTGATCATTTGCTGCAGTGGTTTCATCATATGGAACAGTCATTTCGTTAATAATTCTTTTTGCACTTTTTTCTTGGCGTAATAAAGTACAAAAATGACGTTCTAAATTATTTTTGTAAAAAGCACCAAAAGGAACATTATACTGTTCATCAAATGTCTTCATCGAAGTAAAGCAAACCAATAGTGCTTCTTGGTGGAGATCCTCTCTATCATATAGTGCGAAATAATATTTTCTACATAAGCGTAGTACCATTGGAAAATATTGGTTATAAGTGGTTAACAAATCTTTTTCGCATTCACCTTTAGTAAAATCATACTCAACGAGATTGTACGCTTGCTCTTCTGTCATTTTTAAACCTCATTTCCTATGATTAGATTTGATTGTAATCAGTTATATTAGGATGGAAAATGAGGTATGTTAACTTCAGTTCATTTAATGGAGTTATTACCATGACAGGCTAAAAAGAAGTGTTTGATAAACTAGAAATAATAATTAATTTTTTAGTTGAATTATGATAAAAAAGTTACAAATGAGGCAATTTCTTTTTTATGTGGAACTGTTTTTTTATTTAAGTAAAAGAAAAAGGTACTAACGAAGAAACTTTATCTTTATTAGTACCTTAAAGTATCTAACCATTATTTCAAGAAATGTCTTTAACGCTTCATATTGAGTATTAACAAAATTACCTATTTTTTGACTTTCCCTTTCTAGATAAGAATCGATAGTAATTTTCGAACATGATAAGGTGAAGTTTTTAGAATATTTTCAATTTCTTTAGTTGCTTTTACAGCAGAATTCCTATATCTAGTATAGACTCCTTTAGAAGTGAATCCTTCACTTGCAATCATATATGGCTTGTGTCGGTATGGCTTAATTTTAATTATAAAAATTTTATCATTGGGGTAAATGTCAATCAAACTAAAAGGAGTGAGACAAAAATCATTGTATTAAAAAACAGGCATAAAGCCTGTCATGTCAGTACTATTTGACTCCTAAAATTGTAGTTTAAAAAATAAAAGAGTTTCAATTAAGCCACTTATCGGGTTTGAACCGACGACCCCCACCTTACCATGGTGATGCTCTACCTACTGAGCTAAAGTGGCATTTACTACCTAGTAAGTATATTATATTATTGGTATTGTTGCAATAACATTTTGAATGAAAGAGGAAAAATAATGAAACGCTTGATTATTTTATGCGGTGCATCTGGCACAGGAAAAACAACAATTCAAAACTATTTAAAAGAACGGTATCAAATGCCACGAGTGATTACTCACACTACGCGTGCGATGCGTCGCGGAGAACAAAATGGCGTGGATTATTATTTTGAAACCGATGAAAGTTTTGCAAAAAATCATTATTTTGAATCAGTAAATTATGATGGAAAAAAATATGGCTCTTCTAAAGAAGCACTTGTAAAGGCATGGGAAAAGCATGATTTTGTAACCTTAGTGGTAGATACTGCAGGAGCAATCAAATATGTAAAACAATTGGGCAAAAAAGTTGCAGTTTTACATGTACAAGTGCAAGATATAACCAAGTTGAAAAAAAGGATGCTGAAACGTGGCGATCAATTAGCGATTATTGAAAAAAGAATCAACAGTAAGGAAAGCCAACGCGACAGGCAAATCCCTGAAATTTTAAAGCCATATTCGTATATTGTGAACAATGATAATTGGGATGATACCAAGCGATCAGTCGACACAATTATTCAAAAAATTAAATGCAAAAAATAATCAAAAAGGTATTGTCTTTCATAAATTCTGGTGGTAAATTAAATGCGAATTGGTAAATTTAATGAAAGGGTGAAATGATGATTGACAGTGCGCTTCAAATTTTAAAACAAAATAACTATAAATTAACCAAGCAACGCAAAGATCTATTGACCTATTTAAATACATGCCAAGAAGAGTATATGAATGTTTCAAAAGTTGATGAATATATGCACCAACTTTATCCTAAAATGAGTCATAATACGATTTATCGCAACATTCGTGACTTTAATGAGCTTGGAATTGTTGAACTTCAAACTAAACACGGTGTATTACAAGTGAAATATCAGTGTGATTTTGATCATGTTCACCATCATCATTTCATTTGTACAAGCTGTGGTAAGGTTCAAGAACTTGAAAAATGTCCCATGGAGCAATTTGAAAAGCAACTTCCAGGATGCAAAATCAGTGGACATAAGTTTGAAATTTACGGAATTTGTGCGGACTGTTTGGGAAAATTCAAAAATAGTTAGCAGATTTATCATAAATAATATTTAAAATAATTTAAGAGAGCAAAGAAGAGTTGAAAGGAGTAGATTAAATGAAAAGAACAGCGCCATTTATTACGCCGTTTGCGATTTTTTCAGCAGTACTGGCATTAGGAGCTACGAATGTGGCAGTTAATACAGTAACTCATACTTCAGAAGGCAAGCCCAAAACTGAAAAAGTATCACAGTCTTCAACTGTAGCCAAATCAACTACGGCAACTGTTAAAAGTAGTGCTATAAAAGTGTCTGCAAAACGGCCTTCAAGTGATGACGCATCAATTAACTCAGTTGATGCAAATGATTCTTCAGTGCCAACTAATGCACAAAATCAACAGAATCAAAATAATACAAGTACAACTACTAACGATAATCAAACTGGTGATCAAGCAACTAATAATACTGATAACACCAACAATGCCAATACGGATACAACAACTGATGGTGATACAGCAAACAACACTAGTCAAACTGCAACTGCACGCAATGTGGGTGGAACTAATACTAATCAAAATAATAATAACCAAACAAACCAGGCTAATAACAATCAGGAGTAAAGGAGTCGAATAAATGTTTACTTTTTTAGATATGATTCGCACTTCTTTAAACTATGTTAATTTAAGCATGGTTTTAAAGAACCGAATTTATACAATTATTGCTTCCATCGGTAATTTTTATCTTTTATATGTTGCAATTAAATTTTATATTAATGGGTATTGGGGACGTGGAACGCTTTTCTTAGCAGCGTTTTTAGCAATTTTATACTTCTCTTACCTTAACTTATTATATTATTTTACTAAAGATAAAAAATCAAAGATCGATATTTCACCTTGGATCGAAAAGACTTTGCACATTGAAAGTAAGGATCCAATGACAGCAGCAGAAGAAGAACGGCGGCAAATTGCTCCAGGATATGTTCAAACTAATGGAATTTTTACGGATGAAGACTTTTTGCCCGCTACAGTAGTACACACTTTTGAGCAACAAAAAAATATTCAAGAACTAGCTAGTCAGTTAATTCGAATGGATTACATGAAAGTTGACTACCGAGGATTAAATGAAGATGAAGTTCTGGAAAAAATTCATCAAACAAATCAACCGGTTAAAGCTTTAGCTAATCCAGTTGCTTTACCATACTTTGAACTTAGTCGTAAAGGTAATTCTTTAGTCGTTTTAGGTGGAATCAATCAAATAGAACGAAAAGAAGTTGCGACAATCAAGGAAGTTGGTTTATTAACTGCAAAAGAAGCGGTTAAAAGATATGAATTATACTTAGCAACTGCTGTAATTACAGGTGGTCCGGAAGAAATTGCTGGACGTACCGGCGTGATTGAAAAAAATCTACCATATCAAGTAGAAGTTCAAGTTGCATACCGTAAAAAAGATGCACAATCAACAACAACTACCATTAACAAAAATGAATCAAGCTCTTCAGCTTCATTACGATCTCGTCGTTCAAAAATGGCCAGTGAAGTTGAGTTTGATACTTTTAATACAAATGATGAAGGTCAAACAGATCAACCTTTAAGACGGACACAACATGAATCTTTCGAAGAAATGATTCCGCGAAGCAAGCGTTGGAAGCGTACAAATAAACATTAATAAAAAAGCCGTGATGTTTAATCACGGCTTTTTTATTAGTCTTGTACTTCAAATGATTGAAAATGCTGTTTTAATCTGGGAGCAACGCGAGCCTTAATTAAGGTTCCATCGGCTTGATAAGTAGTTTCAAGCACGTTAGCTTCCTTGTTTAAAAGATCAACATAATGACCTTGAGCAAAAGGAATTAAATATGTTTTGGTTTCATAATCCTTAAAAAGTTCTTTTTGTAAAAGTGTTAGCAACATTTGAATTGACTTTTCATCACGTGCACAATATGTCAATTGATTGCCTTCAATGCTTGGATAAGGAAGGTGAGCCTTGTCTGCTTTATTAAAAGCATAAATCATTGGAATATCATCAATGCCAATTTCTGCTAGTGTTTGCTCGGTGGTTTTAATCATTTGCCGGTAGTTGGGATCAGAAATATCAATAACTTGAATTAATAGATCCGCTTCAGCAGCTTCTAGTAAAGTGGATTTAAAAGCTTCGACTAGTTGATGAGGCAACTTAGATACGAAGCCAACAGTATCACTTAAAATAAACCGGTTATTATTAGGTAAAGTGATTTTACGCACATAAGTATCAAGGGTCGCAAATAGCATGTCTTTTTCAAAAACACGTTTACTTGAATTAATGTGCAAATAATCTAAAATATGGTTCATTGTAGTTGATTTACCAGCATTGGTATAACCAACTAATGCAACTGATTTTAAATCGGACTTTTGCCGTTTTTTACGTTGAACAGCGGTATCTTGTTGAATTGCCTTAAGTTCTTTGCGTAAACTAGCAATTTGTTTTTGAATGACCCGTCGATTTAATTCGATTTGGGTTTCACCACTTCCACGGTTAGTAAAACCACCACCAGTGTTACCACCCGCAGTTTGTTGATCAAGTTTATTAATACTTGCGGTTCGAATGCGTGGAAGTTGATATTGAAGTTGCGCAATTTTAACTTGGAGCTTAGCAATGCGAGTATGGGCACGCGAAGCAAAAATATCAAGGATCAAAGCAGTCCGATCAATAATATCTAATCCAGTTTCCTCTTCTAAATTACGAATTTGTGTTGGCAATAATTCATCATTAACGACAAGCGCATCGGCATTGAACATTGCACCTTTTTCACGAATTTCTTCAACTTTTCCTTTTCCAAAATAAGTGGCTGAAACGGGGCGCTCAATATTTTGGCGCACTTCGCTGACCACATCCATATGATCAGCTGCCGCTAAATTAGCAAGTTCAGTCATTGTATAATCGAAGTTGGGTTGTTCATTTTCAATCCCACCAATAATAACTGTTCTCATTTTAAAAATCCCAATCTATTAATATTATCCTATTCATTTAATCTTCCAAGTGATTTCCGGAGTTTTTCAACCACATCGCGTTCGCCGGAGAAGATGATATGGTCGTTTAATTGAATCCGTGTATCCCCATGTGGAGCAATGGCACGTCTATTCCGGAAGATTCGACTGATTGTAATGTCTTTAATAAATGGCAATTTGTGAATTTCAAGTCCAGCATAACGGGCATTTGTAACTGTAACTTCGTAAATACGAGCATTTCCACCATTTGAAAGAACTTGAAGCATTGATGGTGATTCAATTGCAGTTCGTAAAACATTAACGTCCATACTAAATTTATTGATTGTATCAATTCCAGCTTCATCCAGTTCTTTTTCCATTGTATCGGCTGGATCGCGGGTTTCAATATATGAAATGACCTCTTTAACTCCATATTTTTTAGCATTCATCGCTAAGTTATAGTTAGTTAACGTATTATATGCAAGGACTAAAATATCAGTATCAAAGACTTCATTTTTGATTAATGCCTTTGGATTAAGCGAATCAACCAGTTTTACATTTGCTCGTGATTTGTAAGTAGTATAATCGGTTTCTTTATCAGTATAAATAGTGACATCATACCAGTCTTTAGCAACTTGTTGTGCTGCTGGAACGGTTAAGAAATTAGCCCCAATGATGCTAACAGTTGTTTTGCGTACATCTTCCGGTTCTGGTTTATACATGCGATTAAAGAGCATTGGACCGAAAATACATGTTAAGATTCCTGCTAAAATAAATGCTCCAGATTGTTGTGAAGTAATTGCTTTAAGTTGTTCAGCAACCGCTAATGTTGCTAAAACAAGTGTAATGGTTGTTGATGAAAGCATTACTCCAGCGCGTGAATTTCGTTTAGAAAAACTGGTTTTAAAACCAAAATATGCAGGTACTTTAACTAGCATAAATGCTAGGAAGAACAATGGAATTAAAATTACCGTATCAGGCGAAGTTAAAAGTGATGGAATATTTAACTTAACCCCGGTGATAACAAAGAAGAACGGAATAAAAATTCCATATCCGATTGAATCTAATTTACGTTGAGTTTCTTTAGCTGGTTGAAGTAATTTAACAACGATTCCAGCAACGAAGGCTCCTAAAATATTTTCTGCACCAACTTTTTCAGATAAAACTACCAAGGTAATGATAATCAAGAAAGCTAAGCGAACATCAAGTTGAGTAGTGGCTTTGTTGATTTTATCAAAGAAGGTGAAAAATTTACGAAAGCGTCGGAAAAAGATCGCAGCTACAATGAAAATCAAGGAGATTAACCATAAAGTTTCACCTTTACCAGAATAAATTGATGAATATACAGTTAATGCCAAAAGCGGCACAACTTCACCTAAGACTGCGAATAAAAGTAAAGTTTGACCAAAAGGCGTACTTAAAAGTTCTTTTTCCTTTAACAGTGAAATCACAACTCCAAGTGAAACCGTTGCAAATAAAATGGTTGCAAGCATGAAGTTTGAAAATAGCCCCGAAACTTTAAAGAGTATCGCTAAAACGACCGCAGTTACGACTGTAAAACCATATGCTAAAATTGCGGTTTTTAGTGGTGAAGTTTTAGGCTTTTCATTTTCTTGCTTAATTTCAAGTGGTGTCATTTGGCTTTTACTATTCTTTTTAAACAGTGAAAAGTCAATTTCCATCCCACTTAAAAACATTAAAAAGATAACCCCTAATGTTGAAAGATAGTTCAAAACATTATCCATGTGAACTATATTTAAGAAACTTTTTCCCAAAATGATCCCTACAATAACTTCAGCTACGGAAGTCGGAATAACTGAAATTTTGTAATTGGATAGAATCATAGGCGTTGCAAAAATTGCAAACGTTACGATTACTAAAGAAAGTGTCATAAAAATAAAATTCCTCTTTCGTTTAAAATATACAGTTCCATTATATAAAGAGGGTGCTATATAGTCTAGTTTTCTAAGACAGTTTTAAAAATCTTTACTATGAATGAAGTTGATTACTTAGATTTTGCTTAATAAAGTTAAAGATTGTCATTAATAAAGCAGGAATCACTGCGCAAAAAGCAATGGCGATAAATATGATGGAAAAATGTTGTTGGACAAACGGAACTCGGCCAAAAAAGTAACCAATAAAAGATCCTGCCACAACCCACAGTAAAACTCCGATGGCATTAAAAAAGGCAAAGCGCGTTGGTATCATTCCAATTGTTCCCGAAATTAACGGGACAAAAGTCCGAATAAAAGGGATGAAACGTCCGAAAATAACTGTCTTCCCACCATGACGTTGATAAAAATTAATTCCTGCATTTAGGCGACTTTCAGTAAGATGCTTTTCAAAAAAAGGAAGTTGTTTCAAGTGACGCCCAATTTCAAAATTGACACTATCACCGATCAAGGCAGCAAGAAAGAAAACTAAAAGCAGGATTTTGATGTTCAAAATTGATCCTTTTACAGCTGCAATGGTACTTGTAAAGAAGATTAATGATTCTCCCGGAAGAAATGGAAATACAACCAAACCTGTTTCCATGAAGATCACTGCAAAAATTAATGCATATGACCATATTCCAAGAGATTGAATCAATGGAAACAAGTATTCTTTAAAATGCAAAAGAATATATAAAAGATGTGTCATCCCATTTACCTACTTTCAGTAATTTATATCTATTAAGTATTTTACTGCGATGTGAAGGAGATTAGAAAAGGTTATGCCTTGATTTGCATAATCTTAATTTAATGGAAGAGAATGTGAAAAAATCCTGAAATTTCAATACCCGCAAATGCATCTTCAATTCGCACGAAAGGGCTAATATGCTATAATAGTATAACTTGTATTTTGAAAAGAAAGGGGCCACTAATATGAGTGTTGATAGGATTAAAAAGCAAGAGCAACAAAGAATGGATATGGTCGTTGATAAGATTAAGGATGCAGAAAAGAAAAATCAACAAAATATTGCAAATGCGGAAGCAGACGAACGTGCAATTCAAGCTGATTTCAAAAACAATGTGCGCATCAAAACATCGACATATTCAGGAATGATGGACACAGCCCTTTCAGTTCGGCAGCAACAACAAATGCTTCAAGAACGCGAAAATAATTGGCGTCAAGCAAGTCGCGAATTGAAAATTTTAGAAAAATTAGAAAAGAAGCCTTACTTTGCCCGGATTGATTTTCAAGAAGAAGGCGAAAGTAAAACAGAATCAGTATATATTGGATTGGCAAGTTTTTCAGATACTCCAGATCATTTTTTGGTGTATGATTGGCGAGCACCAATCTCAAGTATTTACTATGATGGTGGTTTAGGAAAAGTTGAGTATGATACTCCCGATGGCAAACAAACTGTTAATTTAACTTTGAAACGTCAATTTATGGTAGAAAATGGGAAAATTATTTCGTTATTTGACACCGATGAAACGGTTGGCGATCAGATGTTACTTGAAGTTTTGGATGAATCATCTGATATTAAAATGAAGAGTATCGTAACAACGATTCAAAAGGAACAAAATAAAATCATCCGTGATACTCAATCAGATTTATTGTTTGTACAAGGAGCGGCTGGATCAGGAAAAACTTCAGCGGTTTTACAACGGGTAGCATATCTTTTATATCGTTACCGGGGAAATTTAAATTCAAGCCAAATTTTGTTATTTTCACCAAACCAGTTATTCAATGATTATATTGATCGCGTTTTGCCAGAATTAGGAGAACAAAACATGGTACAAATGACGTTCTATCAATATACTCAACGGCGAGTGCCACGAATTCATGTAGAAACTTTGCAAGAACGGTTTGAAGAAAATAGTCATGGATTAAACAAGAAAATTAAGGCACTCAAAGATAGCTTAGCATTTTTCAATGCAACCACGTGCTATGCAAAGCATTTGGAAAAAGCTGATATGGACTTTAAAGATATTAAGTATCAAGGAAAAGTCGTTTTCAGTCGTGAAAAAATTCGTGAAATTTACTATAGTTTCAATGCTAACTATCATTTACGAAATAGACTGAGTGCTACTAAAGATGAGTTATTAAAACTTTTACACCGGAAATTAAATCAAGTAGCTAAAACAGATAAAGTTCAAAAGGCAGTTCAAGATTTAGGACAAGAGGAATTGAATGCCTTATATGGTGATAAAAATCGGGATAGCTTTGATAGTGGCGAAGCGGAGTTAATGTACCTTGCTAAAAACTATGTGATGAAACATTTTCAAAAGATTCGCCAAACAATTATTCATAATCGCTTCATTAATATTAATAAGCAATATTATGACTTTTTAAAGGCAATTCCCCAAATGATGAATTTAAAGTCATATCACATCGAAAATGATGAGTGGAATGCAAATGTTGAAAAGATCAAACAAAACTTAATTAACCGTAAACTTGAAATGACAGATACAACGGCTTACCTATACTTATATGATCTCATTACAGGTAAGCGTGGTAATGCTGATATTAAGCAAGTTTTCATTGATGAAATTCAAGATTATACTGCTTATCAATTAGCTTACCTTAAAACTGATTTTCCACGAGCAAAATTCACCATGTTAGGTGATTTGAATCAGGCAATTTTCACGAAAGAAAATAGTCATAGCTTATTAAGTGAGTTATCAACAATGTTTGATCCAAGTAAAACAAAAGTAGTGCAGTTAACCCAATCATACCGCTCAACGAAGCAAATCACTGATTTTACTAAAGGTGTGCTAGTGAATGGCGAAAAAGTAACTGCTTTTAACCGTAACGGAGATTTACCAACAATCACAGTTGACCAATCCAATGACAAAATGATTGCGGATGTGATTGCAAAATTGCATCAAAATGAAGCTGATAAAATGACGACGGCAATTATCGGCAAAACTCTTGCAGAATGTGCAAAATTAACTGATGAACTTAAAGCGCGTGGTGAACATGTGACTTTGATTAAAACAGAAAATCAACGGTTAGTGGAAGGCACCTTGGTCATTCCTGCATACTTAGCTAAAGGATTGGAATTTGATGCAATTATTATGTGGAATGCTACTAAGGAAAACTACCATGATGAAGATGAACGCCAATTAGTGTACACAATTTGCTCCCGTGCGATGCATCGATTAGATATTTTTGCTGAAAAACAGCTATCACCATTATTTGATACGGTTAAAAAAGATACTTATAAGTTAAGCGATCGAACTTAAAAATATAAAGGGAGAAAAAATATGGAAGAGGCATTAAATTACTATAAAATTCCACGAAAAAAGTGGCGCGAATATTATGAAAAAAATGTAGTTCCCTTAACGAATACGGAGCTTGAACGAATTAAGTCATTAAATGACCGCATTTCCCTAAAAGATGTGCAAGAAATTTACATGCCCTTGGTTTACTATCTTCAAATGCAATTGAATGTACAACAATACAAGGAAGAACAAACGGCGTTATTTTTAAATAAACAACTCGAAAATGTTCCGTTTATTATTGGAATTGCTGGTTCGGTTGCAGTCGGGAAGAGTACAACGGCGCGCTTGTTGAAAATTTTATTAAAGCAAGCATTTCCCGGGAAAAGTGTGCAGTTAATTACAACTGATGGTTTTTTATATCCTAATAAGTATTTAGCTAGTCATGACTTAATGAATCGCAAAGGTTTTCCTGAAAGTTATGACATGGAAAAATTAATTAGCTTTTTGGATAATGTTAAGAACCGCAAAAAAGCACAAGCTCCAGTTTACTCACATCAAAGTTACGACATTATTCCAGAGCGTTTTGATGTAGTAGATAATCCTGATATTTTGATCGTTGAAGGCATCAATGTCTTGCAGTTGCCTTCAAATCAACAAATTTATGTGAGTGATTACTTTGATTTTTCAATTTACGTGGATGCCAAAGAAGCAGATATTCGGCGGTGGTACTTAGAGCGCTTTGGTATGTTACTTGATGGAGCTTTTAATGATCCCCATAATTACTATTATTCATTGGCGCAAGAAGGTAATCGTGAAAAAGCCTTTAAGATTGCTAAAAACACTTGGGAAAAAGTCAATCATCCAAACCTGCATAAGTATATTTTACCCACTAAAAATCGGGCTGATTTGATCATGAAAAAAGAAAGTAATCACGTAGTAAACGAACTATTATTACGTAAATTCTAAAAAGAACTGCTAAATTATTGAAATAAGCCGAACTAGATTGACATTATTCGATCTCTCCATGTAAAATAGATTCTAATATTTAGTAATGAGGTGAACAAAACGTGGCCAACGAAATGAATAATTTTGACAAAATTATCGTACTTGATTTTGGTAGTCAATATAACCAATTGATTACACGGCGAATTCGTGAATTTGGCATTTATTCAGAATTGCTTTCACATAAGATCACTGCAGACGAAATCAAGCAAATGGCACCTAAAGGGATCATTTTTTCTGGTGGTCCTAACAGTGTATATGGTAAAGATGCTTTCAAAGTTGATCCTGAAATCTTTAATTTAGGAATTCCAGTATTAGGAATTTGTTATGGAATGCAATTGATGGCACACACATTACCTGGTGGTAAAGTGGAAACAGCAGACAATAAAGAATATGGAAAAGCAGAGATTACCGTAGCTGATAAAGATGCAGTAATGTTTAAAGGTTTACCTGAAAAACAAACTGTATGGATGAGTCATGGTGACTTAGTAACACAAGTACCAGATGGTTTTAAGGCAGTGGCTACAAGTGCAAACTGTCCAATTTCTGCGATGGCAAACGATGATAAGAAGTTTTATGGTTTGCAATTCCATCCAGAAGTACGCAATACCGAATATGGTAATGATATTTTACGTCGATTTGCATTTGATGTTTGCAAGGCTGAAGCAAACTGGACAATGGAAGATTTCATTGATATGCAAGTGAAGAAGATTCGCGAAACAGTTGGCGATAAGAAGGTCTTACTTGCATTATCAGGTGGAGTAGACTCATCAGTTGTAGGAGTATTACTTCACAAAGCAATTGGCAATCAATTAACAAGCATTTTCGTTGACCACGGTTTATTACGGAAAAATGAAGCCCAACAAGTTATGGATAGTTTAGCTGGTAAATTTGGCTTAAACATCATTAAAGTTGATGCGCAAAAGCGTTTCTTGGATAAGTTAAAAGGTGTAACTGATCCTGAAAAGAAACGGAAAATCATTGGAAATGAATTTATCGAAGTATTTAACGATGAAGCTCAAAAACTTGATGGCATTAAATTCCTTGCACAAGGAACACTTTATACTGATGTAATTGAATCAGGAACAGACACCGCACAAACAATTAAGTCACATCATAATGTAGGTGGATTACCAGAAGACATGGACTTTAAGTTAATTGAACCATTACGGACTTTATTCAAAGACGAAGTTCGTGAACTCGGTGAAAAACTTGGGATGCCACATAACTTAGTATGGCGTCAACCATTCCCAGGTCCAGGGTTGGCAATTCGGGTAATTGGTGAAGTAACTGAAGAAAAACTTCAAATTGTGCGTGATGCGGATGCAATTTTACGTGAAGAAATTGCTAATGCTGGTTTAGATCGTGAAATTTGGCAATACTTTGTTGCATTACCAGGAATTCGTTCAGTTGGGGTAATGGGAGATGGCCGCACATATGATTATGCAGTTGCCATTCGTGCCGTAACTTCAATTGATGGAATGACTGCTGACTTTGCACAAATTCCATGGGACATTTTACAAAAGATCTCAGTACGAATCGTTAACGAAGTAGAGCATGTAAATCGTGTAATGTACGACATTACTTCTAAGCCACCTGCTACGATCGAATACGAATAGTTGCGGGTTATCAAATGTTGAGCAATTAATATTTGAAAATTAACTTTTATAGAAAATATAGTTCTAAATAATGCCAGAAAAGTTCTAGTTGAAAAATCGACTAGGACTTTTTTTGTATGTGAAAAATAATAAATGAACAGAATTAATAAATTGACTGATTATAATTTATATATCAAAAAAGGAGAGAAAAAGTATATAGAAAACAAGGTTAGCAAATTAACTGATTATAACTTATATATCAACAGAAAGGAGACATAAAATATGTCAAAAATGTATTTAAAAAATGGAAGAACAATTGAATTAAAGGGTGTAGTTGTTAGAGATTTACAAATCAAAAATAAGTATCAAACAAAAGATCCAGAATATAAGATCTTGAAGATAAGACCTAAAGGTCTATTGGAAGGATTTGCAAGATTTGATGGAACAATTGATATTAAATTACCGCTTGAATTTGATCAAGATATTAAGGTTGATGATATTGTGGAATTTACTGAATTATCAGTTACACCATACAGTTTTAAGGATAAAAGTTTTGTATCTTATTCGGTAAAAGCAACGACTTGTGAAGTAATTAGTCATTTAGATTACTAATAATAAAGGGTAAGCGAGGGTGAGAATTTATTAAAAGGAGACGAAAATTATGAATAAAGAATTTTTAAGATATAAAAAAATTTACTATACCGATAATAATAATCATTTAAATTTAAAATTAATGTTAGGTGTGATTGGATCATTAATAATAATTATGGTTGGTGGGTGGTGGAGGCCCGCAACCTTAGTTGCGTTGTGGTCAATCTTAGAAATTGACCACCTGATTAATATTAATGAAGAATTACAAATCAATAAATATAGTAATATAAGAGATTTGATGCAACGTTTCTTGATTTTATATCAGGTAAAAAAATTATTAAATGACGAAGTCAATCGAATAGTTGGAATTTATCAATATGAGCGTGGAAAACAGATAAGAGTTCCATATGTAAATGTTTATGTAGATCATCGTCAAGGATTCAAAGGATACATTGAAATAGAATTTTTGCCAGAATTTGATGACTTTTTAAATAATGGAGCAATCTGTACTCAATTAACAAGCCAATTAAAATATTTAAATGATAAATATGTTGTAACAGGAAAAAGATTTTCACCAACAGGGAATACCATAATTTTTGAATTAGAAGATTTGAATGTTGATAATCAAATTGAAATTTTAAGTCGGTCAGATTTAAGAAATGTTAATAACAAAGTAGTTCTAGATCAAAATCATCTTATTGATTGGGAAAAGGAATATCATGCAGTAATTAGTGGAACCACAGGTTCCGGAAAAACAATGTTGATTGAATATTTGATTGCTCAAGCAAAAGAAAGCCATTGGGATATTCGCATTTTAGATCCTAAGCAATCGGATTTAGCTAAAATTAAAGATACTGGTCAAATTGCAGTAGCTGATGAAAAAGAATCGATGCTTGATTTGTTACATGAGACAGTTGAAGAAATGCAAAATGCACAGCGGGCATACAAAGAAGACTCATCAATTAAGCTAACCCCACATTTAGTGGTAGTTGATGAATTAGCAGCATTAAAAGCAATGTTAGATCGAAAACAACAGCAACAACTTTTAGATGATTTAAAGCAAATTGCGTTACTGGGGAGACAAGCAAAATTTCATTTAGTTGTTGGAATACAACAGGCTAATGCAAATAATATTTCGACTGAAATTCGAGAACAAATGGGGATAAAGATCTTATTAGGAAATAGTACACCAAGTGCAAGAAAGTTTTTATTTGAAGATTGTATTATTGAAGTGCCGTTAGGCAATGCAGTAGGACAAGGTTTAATCAGTATTGATGATGGTCCAGTAAGTCCTTTTAAGGCTCCGTTAATTCAAACTGATTTAATTAAAGCAATCAATAAAAATATTCGTTAGCAAAGAACGGTCATCAAATAATTTTTGGAAATTAAGATGACCGTTTTTAATATATATATTAATTCTTGTTTTTTATTTGGGATAAGGTTTTAGGAATTATAATAGCTATAATTATGAGAATTGCTCCCCAAATGATTAATCCAGAAATTCCTAAATGAGAGAGAGAGAAACTTTTAGATGATATATCAAATAGTGTTAATTTTCCAAAGTTAAACTTGCTTACAAGTCCTAATTCTTTCATGTAACTGTATGAATTTGAAAATGTTAATGCACCAGTAATACCACCTAAAATAACCCAAATGGCGTGTTTGAAATTAGTGAATAATGATGCCATAGCTGTTCCTGGGCAAGAACCAACGAGTCCAAAACCGATTCCGAAAACCAATCCTCCTAGTAAAACTCCAATATTTAGGGGTTTAATTTCAAAATGAGAGGTAGGGAAAAGATTTAGTAACCCGATAACACCAATAGTTAAACTTCCTACACCAATCGCTCCTAAAATAATTTTAGCTAGTGATAGGTCTTTTAGACGAAGCATATCAATTATTTTTGAAGAATTTGTTGCTCCTACGTAGTATAAAGAAAATCCAAAAAACATACCTAGTGGAATTGCTAATAATATCACTTTTTATTATCCTTTCTAGCAAATTTAAATGTTAAAATGGCGGTTATTATTCCAGTAAAGAAAACGGATAGTGCGAAAACTACACCACTGATACTAGACTGCATAATACCACTCATCATATGACCACTTGTACATCCTCCAGCCCATCGGGCTCCAAAAAGCAGGAGAAATCCTCCTAGAAACAGTATTAAAGGATTGTTCAAGATACGATTATTTTTTTCTTTAGTCAATAATTGATTTTTCTTTTTGAAAATTAGCGAAGCTAAAAGTGCGCCAAATGGAATGGATGCTACAAATAACATGCTATAAGAGAGAGGATGTTCAATATTCTCTGCAATTTTAGGGTTATCTTTATAGTACTTATTATTAGTTTGAATTTTACTATCTTTTTTCTTTGAAACGATAGTAGGATCGAATATTTTCTCAATGATCCCAGCAGTTGTTGAATATTCAGTTGATACACCGATAGGTTTAACTAAAAGTATAGCAAGTACAAAAGATAGCCCTAGAATAACTATAGATTTAAATATATTTTTTGACACAACGTTAGTCTCCTTTGATAAAATAATTAGTATTTATTTTATACCATACCCCGTATGGTATGTAAAGGGAAAGAATGATATTATGAAGTAGGAGGTCATAGAAATGAATAATTGCAATACTACTAATTTAATTAATAGATTGAAGCGTATCGAAGGACAAGTTAGGGGAATTCAAAGGATGATTTCTGATGGAGAAGCGGATTGTAAATCAGTGATAAATCAAATGACGGCTGTTAGGTCAGCCATGAATAATTTAATGGGAGTAGTAATGACTGAAAATTTAAAGAATATAGTTGAGCATCCAGAAAAGGATGATCAAGTACAACAAAAAAAGTTGTCAGATGCAATTGACATGATAGTAAAAAAATAAATTTTTATATTCGTTAGCAAAGAACGGTCACCAAATAATTTTTGGAAAAATTATGGTGACCGTTTCTTTGCAATAAAAAAGATTTGTTAAAGACCGCCCACAAGTTTAACAAATCTTTTTCTATGTAAGTTAGGTAGTTAATTGAAATATATGTAAAAGTAAATATATTTTCGTGATACAAAACGAAGTTTTCACCCCTGAAAAGCAGTTCATCTGTATCAACAATATTAATTATAATTGATGTTGGCGTTTTATGCAAGCGTTTGCAAAAGGAAAGTTTATTTTTTAAAATGAATAAAAAAATGAAAGAAGAATGCCTCTACATCACTATTTGAAGGGCTTGTTTTCAAATAGCGATGAATAAAAAAATTTAATAAGAATAAAAGACTGGTAAGGTTTCAAGGGGTAAAAAAATATGAAAAACTTAATTAAATTAAATAAATACTTAAAGTCCTTATTAAGTAAATCATTTTAGTGATAAATGATAACACATCTATGAAAAATGTAGGGAATAAATGAATAAAAAATTCGTTAAATCTCTAAAAGTCCATTTTAAGTTCAAATTTGCAATTTCAAAATTATGTATAATGACAAAAAATTTAAGGGAGGTCAATATATATGGCAAAAAAATCCAATAAATCCAATAAATCTAAAAAGTACGCATCATCAAAGGTCATTATGTACGTTCAACAATGTGATAAATTACCATTTGAAAGTAAGGAGGCGTTAATAAGAAGAATTAAGAATCTAGATTACGTAAAACGATATGCAGTTATTACTCATGACAAGGATAAGGAGGCAAAGCCACATGTTCATGTAGTATTCAGATTTGATAATAAGGTTTCAATTACTAAATTAGCTAAAGACTTAAATGAACCTAATCAAGCTCAATTTGAGATTATGACTAAGAGAGGAAAATCAGTAAAACAATGCGAAGATAATGTTTTAGCATACTTAACACATAAGACTAAGAATGCAAAAAAAGAAGGTAAACATCAGTATGATCCAGAAAAAGTAACGGCTAATTTTGATTATTGTAAACACCTCAAAAAGATTGAATTAAAGAACTCAAGATCAGAACAAAAGCAGTCAAAAGAATCTAAAGGAGAGCAAATTGATAAAATATTGAAACAATTTGCAGATGATGAAATAGGACGAGAAGAAACTGTTCATGAGATGCGAAAAGTTGATTCATTATTAACAGCAAAGAAAATTCAGTTTTTGGATAAAATAGAGGAATCCAAAAATTTAGATAGTAATTATCAATGGAAACAAAAGAAACATAAAAAATATGTATTATGGTTTTATGGTAATGCAGGCACGGGAAAGACAAGTGAAGCAAACCATATTCTAAAAAATAAATATGGTAACAAATTTTTTGAAACTGGCGGTAATCGTGATATTTTTGAAAATTATAGTAATGAACATGGAATTTTAATTGATGATTTTCGAGTAAGTGTGATGGATTATAATGAGTTATTAAAAATGCTTGATCCGTACAAAGTAGAAGTAAGTGTTAGTTCACGTTATCATAATAAAGAATTACAAGGAGAGCTATATATTGTTACGTGTCCATATAATCCGGTGGAATTTTATAAACAAATGGGATTATGTGGAGAAGATACTTATGATCAATTAGCACGTCGAATTAACATGATTGTTCATTTTGAAAAAGATAAAATAAAGGTCGAACATATAAGAGCGAATACGATAGGGTCGAATTGGAACATTAAAGAAAAAATTACACCTATAGATAGTATTGATAATTTAATTGGAAAATCAATCGAAGATTTTTACCACGCCACTGATCAATTATTAAAAAACAACTTTAATAAGAAAGCTAGAGATTTGCCAGAATATGACACAGATTCAACAGAAGTAACAGGTTATGAAGAACCAAAAATTTATATGTCAAAAGGAGATGACGGAACGATATCTTTTGAAAAAGTATCATTACCTAAAGGCGTATTTCCAGATAGTAAAGATGATAATGTTTCTGGTGATAAGACTAATGGTGATAAGGAACGTGATGAAGATGATAAAAAAGGAATTTTAGATAATATAGATCTTGATCAATTATTTGAAGAATAAAATTGTTATTGTTGCAAACTTATGTTCGTGTTGATAAGATGAAAAAGAGGTGTTATTAATGGCAAAAACAGTTCAAAAAACGCGTTATACAGGCGTTTATCTTGACGTTAAAGGATGTCCGTTTTATCAAATTAATTTAGGGAAAGACAAGCAAGGAAAAAATCATTCTAAGAAAAGTCGATATAATCGAAATGGAAAACCATTTGAAAGTATAAAAGAGGCATATGAAGAACGTGAACGAGTGCGTCAAGAATATAAGGCGAAGATAGGAAAGGCAAATTATTGTTTAACATATAAGATGTTTATGGAACAGAATTTTCTTCCATATTATAAAGCCAATGTAGAAGAAAGCACATATAATTCACATATTAATGCATTTAGAAAAGCCATAAATTTTTTTGGAAAGCAAAAATTGGAAGATATCAAAACACGGGATTGTGAAAAGTTTAGAACATGGTTATTAGGGAAAAGTGGTTTTTCACAAAATTATGCAAGTTTAATATATAGTGGTTTTCGGCAGTCATTAGGATATGCAGTACGCATGGAGTTATTACAAAAGAATGTAGCCATGCAGACAAAAGCCGTGAATAAGGGGAAAACACATTCAGAGGTGTGGACCAAGAATGATTTTGAAAAAGTGATAGGACAAATAAATTTAAATGATTACTATTCAAAGTATGAGTTTATGTTGATTTGGTTTTATTATATGACAGGAGTGCGTGTGAGTGAAGGACTAGCATTACAATGGAAAGATATTGATTTCAAGAATGAAACTGTCAAGATATATCATACGTTAGATTTTAAGAATAAGCATAATTATCAGATAAAGCCATATACAAAGACGCAAAGTGGACAAAGAGTGATAAAGTTAGATAAGACAACGATTAAGTATTTGAAAGAATGGAAGAAAGAACAAGAAGAAGAACATTGCCAGACAGAATTCATACTTTCATATAAGGAGGATCCAGTACCACGATCAACCGTGAATCGTATAATTAAAAGGTATGCAAAGTTAGCAGGAGTACCTGAAATTAATGGGAAAGGATTACGACATTCTCATGTCAGTTATCTAATTAATGAAATTCACGCAAATATTTTGATAATTAGTAAAAGGTTAGGGCATTCAAGTCCAGACATTACATTGAAGCATTATGCGCATATGTGGACAGGAAGTGATGAATTACTAGCTCAGCAGTTAGATAAGGGAATTCAGGTAAAAACAGCAAAAGAGAAGCAGGTTAAGTTTACAGGCAATCAAAATGTAAAAGTAAGTTAAAAGATCCCCAGTCAGAATTTCTGATTGGGGATTATTTTGTATTAAGTAAACATAAAATAGCCTGAATAATATCGTGTTGTTTTTCTTTTGAATATTTAGAAATGACGTTATTTAATTTTCTGAGCTCTAGACTGGTATTATCATTATTTGAAATTAGATAGAATAAATCAACTTCAAGGGCATTGGCAATATTACATAAATTATTAAAGTGAATATCTGTTAATCTACCACGTTCTAATAAAGAGATAGAACTTACAGAAATTTCAGAAAGTTCTGCTAATTTTTCAATAGTAATATGTA
This sequence comes from Ligilactobacillus sp. LYQ135, assembly GCF_053711055.1. Lineage (NCBI taxonomy): Bacteria > Bacillati > Bacillota > Bacilli > Lactobacillales > Lactobacillaceae > Ligilactobacillus > Ligilactobacillus sp. LYQ135. The sequence continues at coordinate 20,626 of NZ_JBSJYT010000006.1, forward strand.
ATTCCTTACGTCTTTTTCGAACTCTAATTCCAATTTGTTTTAAGTTCATAATAGCACCTCTATAAATAAGGTTACAAGAATTGATTAATAGTTAACATAGAATAGAAAATATTAAAATGTATAATAAACATGTAGAAAAATACGCGTTTTGTGATGAGATATTAATGTAAAGTTGAAAAAGTCTTTAATTAAACGCTTAAATAAGTAAGCAGGATTATTTATACATATAAAGGAGAGTGGGTTAGAGATGAAAAAGAAAACTCTAACAGCAATTGCTTTAGGAGCTGCAACAGTAGCTACTGGAATGGCAACAAGTGTAAATGCGGATACTGTAACCGTAACAAAAGAAGAAATTGGGGATCAAACAAAGATCACAACAACAACGACAAAGACAGAAGTAAGTCAAGATAAGATTGAAAAAGATAAACAAGCTATTCAAGATCAACAAAAAGTTGTCGATCAAACAAAAAATGAAATGGATCAAGCACAAAGCACTGTTAATGCTAACAAGGACAAAGTCAATGATGCACAAAACAATGTTGATAGTGCCAAAGACGCTTTAGATAAAGCACAAAGCAATAAAGATCAAGCAACTCCTGATAATATTGAACAAAACAAGCAAGATCAATCTTCAACACAAGATAAGATCAACCAAGATCAATCTTCAATTAGTTCACAAGAACAAGTTGTTGATCAAAATAAGGAAAATATGGATAACGCTCAATCAGACGTTGATCAAGCAAAACAAAATCAACAAACTGCTCAAGACAACTATGATCAAGCAGTTAAAGATCAACAACAAGCACAAAATGATGTAAACAATGCTCAACAAGCAATTAACAACCAACAAAATCAAGTAAATAAAGATCAATCTCAAGTTGATCAAGATAAACAAGATATTAGCAATACTCAAAACGATATTAAGAATGATCAAGCTAATATTACTCAAGATCAACAAAATATTGATAATGCTAGTCAAAAGGTCAAAGATGATCAAGCTAAGTTGGATCAAGATCAAAACAAGTTAGATCAAGCGCAACAAACACAACAAAATGATCAAAATAAGGTTAATGATACTCAAGGTCAAATCGATAAGGTAAATGATCAATTATCAAACACAGTTCATGCTGATATGGGACAAGCTCTTAAAGATTACTTATCTTCTGATATGACTAAAGTTCCATCTGGATCAACTGCTCAAGATATTTGGGATCAACAAGATAAGTATCAAGAAAATTTAATTAATTCAATTCAGCATACAACAGCAGATAACGTTAAAATTGATCCAACCAACTTAACAAAGGATCAACAACAAGAAATCAATGAATTTGCTGCTAGTGTAGTTAATGATGTTCGTACACAAATTGGAAAGACCTCGGTTAAACCAAATTGGAATATGATTGATATGGCAAATCAAATTGCTGATGAAATTGATAGTAGTAACTACTATGATAGTCATGATTTTGGTCATGCTACTCAAATCATTAACAACGCAGCTAAAGCTCAAGGTCTTGTATATGATGAAACTGGAAACGGTAATTACTATGAAGACTTAACAAGCAACTGGGATCAATACTCAGGTAGTACAATATATGACTTAAAAGTTGCAGTTGTAAAAGGTATCTTAAACTTTATGAGTGATAAAGCTCACTTTGATAATGTGTTCTATGATGAACCTAATGGTATGTCAAATACACTAATGGGTATTTCTTGGGATAAATATGGTAACTTACATTATGAAAATGTAGATCAAAGTTATCAATTGCAAAATACAACAAACTTTGAAGATCAAAACATTAACTTACCTAATGTATCTGCATTACAACAAAAGAATAACTTGGAAAATCAACTTAACCAACAAAAACAACAAGTTGAACAAGATAAATAAACAATTCAAGATCTTCAAAATCAAATTGCTGCAGATAAGGAACAAATCAAAAATGATACTCCAACTGCATTGCAACAAAAACTTGAACAAGATCAAAAGAAATTATCTGAAGATCAAGCTAAATTAAATCAATTACAAAATACTTTGGCTATGGATCAAGAAAAATTATCTCAAGATCAAGATAAACTTACTGAATTACAACAAGCATTATCTGATCCTCAAGCTTACTTGCAAAAGGCACAAGATAAAGTCAATTCAACAAAAGCAACTTTAGATAGTGCTAACCAAGATTTAGCTAATAAGCAAGCTACTCTTGATCAAGCAACTAAGACTTACAATGACTCAGTTGCTAAACTCAATCAATTGAAACAACAATTAGCTAATGATCAAGCTAAGTTACAACAACTTCAAGAACTTGGTAATGAATATGCTAATGCGGATAAAGCTTTGCAAGAAGCACAAGATGCATATAACAACGCAGTGAAAGCTTTGAATGATGCTCAAAGTCAAATGAACGCTGATAGTGATACCTTAGCTAAGGCACAACAAGCTTATATTGATGCTCAAAACAAGTTGAACGAACTTGAAACAATTTTGAAGAATGATGAAAAGACTGTAACAACAGTAGATGTACAATGGATCAAACACCCACATACGACAGCCGAAATGGGTAATAAAGTAGTTTTAAGTAGTTCACACCAAAACACTTCTAGTACAGTGACAATGCCTGCTGTCAATACTGTAAGTTCAACAGTAAGTGAAAATAATACGGTAAAGGCAAGCAATACAGTATATGCAGATACAGTAAGTGAAGTAAAAGCAGCACAAGCTACAACAGTGAAGAGTGATAAAAACTCAAATGTAATTTACTTCACAAGTGAAGCACCACAAAGTAGTGTTAAGAAAAAAGCTAAACAAAATACAATGCCACAAATGGGTGATGATAACTCAAAGGCAACACTTTGGGGAGAAATCTCATTAGTAGTGGCAGATGTATTGGCTACATTAGGTTTAGCAAAGCGTAAACGTCACGAATAAAAAATGCTATAATAATAAAAAAATAAGAAGTCTTAATTTATTAAGGCTTTTTTGAGTTAAAGGAGAAAAGGTTATGACAACATACGCTGTTATAGGTCATCCTAAAAGAGAAGAACATTACGTAAAGGATAAAAATAGTGGAGTAAATTATAGTTTTTATACTGACCCGGCTAGGGAGAAAGGATATTCTGCTTCAAATCAAGATCCATTTATTTGGTATAAAAATTGGATGTATTCTTTTTGCCATGCACATAATTTTATTAATAAATTTTATTATGATAATAACGGTGAAAAGCCTAAGAGTGGATTAGATGATGAGGAAACCTATCTCGTTTTTGTTGCTCCCCCAAGGTAAGAATAGAGAAAAATTTATAGTTGATACTGTTATAAAAGCAAAACAAATCATTAAAATCGATAGAAAACTTAAAAATAAAAATATCGAGAATAATGAAAATTTAATTAAGCTAGATAAAGGTGATTATTTCATAAAGAAAAATTGTAAGGATTTAGCTGAGGATATGTTCAGTAAAATAGATAAGGATTTTCACATAAGTAACTTAGATATAGAAAATATTATTTTAAAGTATCATTATCCTGCATTTGTTCGCAAAGTTGATGACAGCAAAGTTACAAGATATGAAAAGCTTAAATCTGATAACGGTGTTAATTCTCAAGGACTTTCAAATGATATGTATTTGGGTCCAGTCCATAATAGTAAAGGAGTTAATGATTTATATTTAGTTATTGGAGATTCTGAAGAAAGTTTTATTCCGCTAATTAGAAACAAGAAAACAGGCGAATTTAAAAATTTGATTATAAAAAATAGTAAAGATGATGAGGGACATACTTTATTACAAAATATAGGTGTTCAATCAAAAAGCGATAAAAATATGGCCTTTTATCCTAAAGTTATTAAATCATTGGGGCAATTAAATCTAAAAGGTGACTTTTCATTTACAGAGATGAAACCTACCGAAACAATCTATAAGAAAACATCAAATGAATTTGTTGAAGATGTTTTTGGTGATAAAGATTACTTCGGTAATATTAAAAAGTTTGATGATAGGGAGTATTGCAGAAAAATAATGAATACAAAGATAGGAGAAGATTAAAAATGGAATTTTTAAAAGAAGATGTATTTAAATATATTTTACGAACCTTTTTGAGAAATAATAGACATGGATGGGGTATAGTAGGTAATAAGAGAGTTGATGAACTTGACGATGATGATAAATTGAGTATAGAGGCAGAAAAAGAAAATTGTGGAAAAATAAAAAAAGAGTATAAGATTAAACAGTTAAAAGAATTTTTTGATGAAAAATTATCATTAGTAGAAAAAGAAGATAGCTTTTTTATTTATGATAATAAAGTTTTATATCTGTTAATTGAGGCTAGCGATAGATTCAGTCTCAGTCATGGATTTGATGAGTATAAAACAGAGAATAATAAATTTGAATATTCAATTGAAACCGTCCCTCTTGAAGTTTATTTAAAAATTCTAAATGAAATGGAACAGCCCATTTTTAGACCAAGAATGATGTATTTGGAAATTAATTGGGATGAATTTAAAAACAAATCGCAAAATGATGAATTGAAAGATTTTTTTTGTGTTAGAGGGAGATATTTAGTATTAAAATCAAAGTTATTACAGGAGAAATACACAGATATTGAAACTAGAAAAAATCTTTTGATGACGTATTATTTTAAATTACTAGATTTAGGAAAACAGTATAGAATTGTGGAGGAAGATAGGCTAAATGGGAAAATAAGACCATCTTCTAGTTGTGATAAGGAAATTAAAGTAGCACCTCCTTTAAAATCTTATAATGTAGATTTAATTAAAATGTTTGGAGAAGCCAATGCATCAAGTAATCCATTTACTAAATTTATTGAGTATTACCAGGTTATTGAATACTTTTTTGGAAAAGCGTATAACGACGATTTACGTGAAGAATTAGAACAGAAACTTTATGCAGTAGATTTTTCCTTGGAAAACAAAGTTGATTTGAGTGCATTGGAGGGAGTTATGAAGAAATTCCTTAAAAATAAAGAAAACGAACGTCAAATGTTAAAAAGAGTATTAAAAGATTATGTAGATTTAGATAAATTATCTTATAAGTTAGAAGACAGATGTGATTTTTATAATGATATAGAAAAAAGGCCTGTTTTTTTAAACGAAAGCGATAATTCTATATTTTTTGATATAAATTCTGTAGATAAGGATAAAGTGTATAATTCAATGGCGAATAGAATATATAAAGTCAGAAATGCTCTAGTACATAATAAACAAAATGATAAGAACAGCTATCAACCACAAGAATACAAACATGTTAGATCACTTAATTATGAAATTCCGTTAATAAAAGAGGTCGCTGCACTTTGCATAACTTCAAGTTCTATAGAGTAATTGTTGAATCTAATAATTAAAAATATTACAAAGTTATATAATTTTATAAAGAATACGTTTAGCAAGTTTCTGAGTTTACCATACGACTACTTATATACGCGTGATTGATAGCAAATCGTTATCACTTGTTAATCTACCACGTAAATAACGTTGTTCCGCATCCGACAAGTAGTGGTGCAATAATGTTTTGCAATAAGAAGTTAATATAAAACCATATGGTTTCCGACCTAACTGCGCCTGTCTAGTCAGTTAGGTTAAAAATTCTAAAATGATGCCAAGAAGTTTCAAATCTAGGTCGTTATTAGATCCAAGTAAATTTATATAGTTGAATACGAATAGTTGCGGGTATCACTAAAAAGTAAAACGTTGATTTACTAAGGTTAGGTAAAGTAGGCATTCACTGTGATTTTGATCATTAGGCGAAATTATAGCTGATATTGATTAAAAAATGCCAAAATGATGCCAAAAAACTAAATAAAAGAGTAGCTCTTGTTGAGAAATCAACAGGAGCTTTTTTAGTATTCTTATATTAGAAATATAATTTAACAAATTGCGATTTTGTCACTTTCGTGGCGCTTGAAATTGGTATTGTATTTAGGATGCGAAACTGAATATTTCTTTTGCATATCAGTTAATTTTTTTGACATTTTAGTAGTATCATCAAATATTCTTCAACAAAATATATAATCACCTCTAAGATACAAAAAAAGCTAATAATAGTCCTACATTATGTTATAATATATTGTTAGCTAATAGTTAGGTTTTTATATTATAATGTTTAGCAATGAGATCGGATGAATTGTATATGATTTCTAATAGGCTATCATTATTTTAAATAGTATCGTCTCTTAAAAGTGATAACCTCTTAAGAGTATTTTATTTTTAAGGAGAATTTTTATTGAAAAATAGCAAATATGTAGATCAACAATCAAAGATTGCTTGGGGTGCTTGTATTTTTATGCTTGTATTTTTAGAAGGGTTTATGCTTTGGGGTATCATTACACAAACGACTGAGACTTATTTAATAATATGTACATTGTTTATTTCAGTTATGTTAATCATGTTTGTTAAAGAATTTCGCTGGACTCTGAGTCATCATGTTGTTGAAATTTGTTTTGATCGCCGAATTATTATAATTTCTAATCCTAAATTATGGGGGCCAGAAACAGAAATGATTGCTTTTGATGATATTAAAGATATTGATTTGCTAGAATATAGAGCTTCTACAAACCCCAATAGATTGATTGATTCTAAATTAAGATTCCTTAGAGTAAAAACTAAGAGACCCCGTAAAAGTATTTTTAATAGTCAATTAGGTAATCATTATTCTTTAACTGTAAACTTATTTTACATAAAAAAAGATAGTCAAAAAGAACTCCAAATGGTAATTAATCGAGTGAAAAAAGAAGCCAGAAAAAGATAGCAATTAAAAATATGAGAACATTGCATAAAATTTTATTGGATGAGTTTGAAAAAACTTATTTTTTAAAGATTTTCACACAAAATAAACTAAGATATAGAATATTTAATTCGACGCAATTTTGCTATTATGTCAAAACTTGGCATAAAATTAGTTAGGATTTTTTATTCTAAAATAAATGAAGAAGCTAAATAGAAAATGTATAGCTAAAAAGAACTCCTTTTTGAAACTATTAATTCAAAAGGGAGTTCTTTTAGTATGAGAAAATCTCAAATTTAAACTAGAAATTAATTTTATTTTTTTAATGCATTCCGTTCATCTTCAGTTACTTGAATAAAGTCGTTGCGAAATTGACGTGAAAGTTTAGCCAAATCTTTTTTTGCTTTTTCAATTAGCTCAAGATCTTCATCTGATTTAATGATGTTATTCTCTAATGCTATAATTGCTTTAACTTTGTCAACGTAGTCTTTTAAATGGGAATATAAGAAACTATCCATTTTTAATAACATTCGAGGTGAGGCTACTAGTTCATTAAAAATAGCATGAATAATTGCCAGATCTGTATCATATGAATCAATTTGAGAATCCATTATACTTTTAACAGATTGAAGATAACGATAATCTTTATAGTACTTTCTCATTTTAGACTTGAAAAATGCTAAGTCACTGGCAGGGAGTTTAGATTCCCGAAGCTTTTTATCATTAAAGTAAAGCTTGTCATCTGAAAGACTATTACTGATTTCAGGATATTTTTGTAAAGCGTAAAGTAGTCTAATACGATTAAGTCCCATTAAGATTAAACCAACAATTAATACTAAGAAGAGCATTATTAAATCAAGTACTAGATAGTCATCCCCTAGATTTGAGTCTAAAGACCCTTTGAAAGCAATCAATGAGCTAACGATTGTCAGTGTTGGTGCGACTATAAAGTATGATTTGAAAATACTAAAGAAGAATAAACTTCCTAAAAGAGCTGTCGTATAAATTTGGTAAATGCTTCCGTTTCCTCCGTTAAGAAAAGAAAAGATCATTAATACCAGAGCAATACTTAATCGGACTGGTCGAAAATTATCAATTATTTGACGCATTTGTTTTGTTCTCCTTATTATAGTCTTTTAGTGAGTCTTTATCGTTCATTGTAATTCCATTCGAACTCTTCACTTTATGGATAGCAATTGTTTGCTGTTTATGATCATATTCAGAATGAAGTTGAAGTTCAATATCATCATATGGATATACGACCACACAAATGTTAAATTTATATGTTTTATTTGGCTTTGCAGTAATATAGGTATTGTCGTCATAAGTAGGTTTAAATGGTGAACGTTTCATCCGTTTTTCTGATAATATATTGCTTGCGTTCATTGCTTTAACATGGTTATCATAGACTTTTGCAAAATCGTTATAAAGACTTGGTGACATGTCAGGGTCTAAATCATCAGTATTAATTTGACATTTAATTAAAAGGAAACGTGCTTGATGATTTGGTGGAATTGGGTCTTTAAGATATTGATAACCAAGGACCGTATATTTAATGCTATTTTCATCAGTAATAGTTTTATTGACTGGATGAAATGCATAAAAATTATTTTTACTATGTTTACTTATTTGATCTGGACTACTAGCAGAACTAATGGGTCCAACAGTTTCTGTAAAAAATAACATTGTGATTAATGCTGAAAAAATAAAGAGTATTTTTTTCATTATTTAAGAACCTCCAATTTTTGAGGGTTGAAGTTTAAAACGTATGATGGCACACTTTCTTCTTTTGAATCAGGAGTTTTGTTTAAGTAAAAGTCATTATAGATAAAATAATTTGTTTTTCTTAAACTTTGAAGTTCAAAAACAACATTATATGTTAATTTTTTATCTTCGGCTGATGATGGATCGCCATATCCAGAATCACTGTTTAATTGATTAATTACAGGAGTTGATTTACCATCAATTAAGATTGAACTTGAATCTAATGGATTCTCTGCGTAGTCTTGACCATCATTAAAAATATTTTTATCAGTAGTAATATAAAGGTCCCCATTTTCGAATGAAATAAAATTATCTTTGGCGGTTAATGAGATATTGAAAATCACAACTGGTTTTCCTTGTGATGATCTAGCACGATAACCTTTATTAATAGTGAAATTAAATTTTGAAGTCGAATATTCATGATTAAAACGTAGCTTTTCTTTTTTTACATATTTTGAATTTATTGAACTAGTCATATTTTTACTAAAATTATGTTTATTACAACCAACTGTAAAAATTAAACCAAGGAAAAAAAGGATAAAGCAAGTTGCTTCTCGGACAAAGAGCATTTCTTTATTATTTTTTTGGAATTTGATTTTCTTATCAGTGCCTACTAAGCGATTAAAATGTGAAGAAAATTTATCAAATTGATTTTTATTGATCGAAGTAATTCTAAATTGTTCTTTCCCTAAAGAATATAAGCGGAGTTGGGATCTTTTGTTATAATAAAACGCTTTTTCATAATTGAAAGTGACAATTCCGCTATTATAAGATGCATTGATAAATGAAAACGGAACATATATCATTCGACGTTTCCATTTTGAGTTGATCCAAATTCCTTGTTCATTACTATCAATTGCAAATGCTATATTATTTTGTTTAGAGTTTTTATAGGAAATACCTAATTCCCAAATAATAAAGAAAATCATGATCATCGCAATTGCGATAATACATCTACGATACCAACTTTGAGAGAAATCTAATTTTCCTAGATTGATAGTCACTAACAATGATGCAAGTCCCATAATAAAAATGAAAATAGAAACTCCAAGAGCAACGTCTATTATATCGTTTTCTTTATAATTGACGACATTTTGATATTTTCTTTTCATGTGCTTATTTTTTCTCCTTTGAGTCTATTGGAATCAAGGTAGTTTTTAGATGTTTTTCCATTTGAGCTAATTGGCTTTCAATAACTTGCCGTTCCTTAGTACCCTCAGTTTGAATTTGCATGACTTCTTGAATTGTTGAAATTAAATTATCTTGAGTTTCCTTAAGTGTTTCGACATCAACAAATCCTCGTTGTGATGCTTTGGCCACATCGATGGCTGATTCATGCAACATTTCACTATTTTTTTTCAATAACTCATTTGTAGTGTTAACAACTGCATCTTGAGCCTTAATAGCATCTTTTTGACTTAATAATGAAATTGAGATTGCTACTTGATTCTTCCATAATGGGATGGCAGTTGTGATTGATGACTGAATTTTTTCGCTTAAAATAGAGTTATTATTTTGAATTAAGCGAATTTGAGGCGCTTGTTGAATCGTGATTTCACGTGTAAGCATCAAATCAGATAAACGATGGTTTAACCGATCTGCTTGAGCTTGTATATCTTGAAACTTTTGTGTATCCATTTGATCAGCATTACCATTGTTAATGCTTGCTTGAAGATCAATAATTTCTTTATTTAATTCTTCTTGACGAATTTGACCTCCAACGATTAACGTGTTTAATTGCTGAAAATATTTTTGGTTAGCAATATACATCTCATCAAGAATATCGTTGTTTTTAAGCAAGTTATTTTCTTGGTTTTCAAGTTTAGTTGCAATTTTCTCAATTTGAACACTGATTTCTTGATATTTTGCAGTCATTTCAAATACAGAGTCTTTAATTTTTTTGAATAAACGGAAAATTTTAGGTCTGTTATCATCAGCAAGTTTTTTAGGATCAGCACTATTTAAACTAGTAACTAAGCTTTGAAGCGTATCGCCGATTTCACCAACTTCTTTGCTTTTGACATTTCCAATAATTTGGTCAGTGAATTGCGACATTTCGGCTTGGACTTCTTTGCCATAATCAGTAATGGTATTTTGGCGTGAGTCTCGGAGTGTAATAGCATAGTTTTGAGCCTGAACAAGTTGTTCAGATGTTAATTTTGATTTGATTTGGAGTAAGTCTTCATTCTTGACTGCAATTTCATTTGGCAAACTTTTGCCATCTGTAACTGTTAGTGTTTCTTTTGCTTTTTCCATGGTGAGTCTCCCTTAATGATGTTAATTGAAAATTACTAGGGAAATTATAACTTAAATTCAGCATAAATTTCAATTTCAGATAAGAAGTTAAAAAAATAATTCAATTCTTTTAAAACCATTAATAGAAAGATATTTATTCTAAAATAAAATGTATTATAATATCAATAAATGTTTAAACGTATAATATTGAATAATTTAATATTTCGATCGTTATTTAATTAAAATATAGTATATGGAGTGTTGACTATAAATGAAAAAAAGATAAGATTGAACCAAAACAATCAATTTTTATATGAATGATGATTCTTTTATTATGTTTAGGATTTGTATTGATTGGTTTGTCGTTTGATATGGGTTAACTAGTAAATTTGATTTGCTTAATCTTCTTTGGTTTGGGTGGAATTATCCTTTTTAAAGTATCAGTTCAAATCGGAGCACATGAAAAGGAGCGAGTCGTTACTTAATTAGTTATGATAAAGAAAATATGCAAATTTATAAAAATATTAATGATAATAATATTATTGATATTTTTATTTGTAACATTTTGGGGTGAAAAACGTATTTATAACTATAATCATAAATATTCTATAAATGAACGATTAGAGTATCTATCAGATTACTGTGAATATGGATTTCCTAAAAATAACCTCAAAATTTTGAGAGAGAGTAATATGAAAGTAAAAGATTTTGAAAGCTTTCCAGAACCTGATGGATATACTTTATGTTTTTCAACAAAAAATTATAATTTTGAATTGGAGTTAAATGAAGGACCTTATTTGTATGGAACTATTCATGATAAAAAAAGTAAACAAGTTATTGCATATGGGACTGGTAGATATTACTATACAGATCAATATGGTGAGGCAAAGAATTTGGTTGATAAAGAAACAACATATCAAATTAACGAAGAATTAGGTTCAAAGTTAGACGAGATAGGGCATAAAATGAATTTACAAATTTATAATCTATTTTAAAGTATTAGTTCAAAGTAAAGTGCACGAAAAAGAATCGAGTTATTATTCAATCAGTTATGATAAAGAAAATATATAAATTTATAAAAACAACAATTATAGTTATTTTATGTCTAATATTATTAGGGATTGCAATAGAATTATTTTTAGGTGGGAAACGATTATATGATTATAATCATACCTATTCGTTGGACGAAAAGATTACTTATTTATCTGATCCTTGGTATTTTTCATATGGTTTTCCTCAAAAAAATATTACTGTTTTAAGAAATAATAATGTAAAAGTTGAATATATAGATGAAGGTTTCTTAAAGGCAAAGCAGAGTACAATGTTTTTATCAACTAAGCATTTTGATTTTAGAATATCAGATGGTGGCTATTGGAATGCATACGATAAAAAAATAAAAAAAACTATTATATTTATTGATGGAAGTAGTTATTATTGTGATAAATCATATAATTTAACTAATAGAGTTGATAAAAAAACGGTAAAATTGATGAAAAAAGAATTAAATAATAAAATGAATGAAATTGGACATAAGTTAAATTACCAAATCTATAACCCATTTTAAAAAATCAAAAAGCTACAATCTTGATTTTAAGATTGTAGCTTTTTGATTTACCGCATCATTTGAAGTAACTTCTGATCATCATTGTGATCAATACAGCTTTCAATTAAATTAATGAAGTCAAGTTGCTTAGCAGTTAATAGTTTGATATTTAAATTTTTTAGGCAGTCATTAAGATTGCGTTTTAAATAAAAAAGTCGTTTTTGAGAACTTAAAAACTGATTGTCTTTAGTTGGCATGTACACATTGCGAGTAGTGTTTTCTAATGTATTAAACCAATCTTCATTAATGAGACTGGAAGTATAGGAACAATGCCACTGACTTAAAAGGTCTGATAGGGCATTAGTTTCTTTTTCACGAATCATTAAACGCTTCTCATCAAAGTGATTAACTAAAGAACCAGGACGTTGTAAGTAATAATAGTAAGCATGTGGACTAAATAAAATTTGTTGGCAGTTCACAAATACTTGGTAGTTAAAAATAGTATCTAAACCAACTGTTAAATCCTGAAAACGAAGATTATCGATAACATGCTTAGCATAAATTTTATTCACATTGTAGTACATCATTTTTTGATGATACATTTGTGGAAATGCATTGATGATGGCCATCGGTGAATGTACAGACGAAAAGTCATAGTTAGTATTATTAATTTTTTGATTAGTATAGTTGAAGTACAAATTACTAATAATCAAATCAGGATGTGTTTCAATTAAAGGAAGCAAGTGAGCATATGCATCTGAACTAATATAGTCATCACTATCACAAAATGTAATATAATCGCCTTGAGCTTCACTAAGTGCTTGATTTAATGAGTAAGCCAATCCATGATGCTTATTTTGAAATAGTTTAAAACGGTGGTCATTTTTGATCATTGATTGTGCAATTTTGACTGAATCATCAACAGAACCATCATCAATTAGCAAACATTCAAAATTGGTAAATGTTTGTACTTGAATTGAACGAAGGCATTTTTCCAAATAAGACGCAGTATTATAAATTGGAACAATAATTGAAAGTAACATGTAAGCCACCTCCTTAATTAAAATATATGACATTATTATATAAAATTTGTCGAATTTAGACTAAAAAAATAACCTCATAGTTAACTATGAGGTTTAATTTTTAGTTATTATGTTGAACGATTTTTTTACGTAATAAAACAGCTTCACGTAGTAGAATCATGAAAATAACGGTAACAACACACCCTAAAATATTATTGAAGATTCGCAAGATTACACTTGTATTTGCACCATAAAGGGAGGTAGCCATCATTAATGCTCCTAAACAGTTAAATACAGTTGACCATCTGTATGTTGCAGAAAATCCAACGAACAATCCACCAATTGGTCCAATAAAGAAATCAAATTTTGGTGGAACGATATGATAGATGGCACCAAACAAAAGTGAGCCAATTACGATCCCTAAAATTCTTTCTAAAACACGTTTATTAATATTTTCATGCCGAACATTGCGATTTTCAGGTTCATAGATTGATAAAATCGACAATGCCGAAATTCCTAGCCAAAAATAACGTGGCAATTTAAAGAATTGACCAATGAACAAAGCGGTGCTAATGCCAAACGCTAACCGTAATTGCCACTGAGAAACTTTATTTTTAAGAGAGAAATGCTTTAACACATCTCTAAACTTAACATCTTTGTTTTTGTCATGATGATACTTGTAGAAAATAAGACTACATAAAATAAATCCTAAAGCAGTTTCAATAAAACGTAAGTGAACCTCAGTCATGTTTTGAGGCGGAAGAAATGTTGAAAACAAGTAAGTATCCACATATACAGCCACATTTCCTAAGCGTGGATTGTCACACGTAACGACAAGAATAAACATTAAGAACGCAAAGTTTATAATGAATCCCAAAAACGGATTAACCTGTGGCGCAAGTAAACTATCAAAAGCTACAATGACACTAATAATAAAAAGATTCGCAATACTTGAAAAAACATTGTAACCATAATTAACAAACCGAGATTGTAATAATAAACAAAAGAATCCTACTGCTACACTTGAGTTTCCTTTACCAAACAATAAAGTAGCTCCAATTACAAATGCTAAAGCAAAACAAACAATTAAAAAACTCCGGAAAAAAAGAACAAAGCGCAAGTAATTTCGACGTTTATAGTTTTTTTCTTGCAAAATTTTTTGTTTCAATTGAATAGGTCCAAGCTGTAGTAGTTGATAAAAACTCATAATAAATATCACCTTTACTTAATTTGATCATTGAGAATGGTAACACTAAATCGAAAATTTTTTAAGCATTATATTACATATTTTTTGTAAAAAAATGATACAATTTTTTATGTAATCGCAAACAATGGGAGTGATCAATATGTGTACAGGCATAAAATTTGATGGTAATAAAGGTAATATGTTTTTTGGACGTAACTTAGATTATGGGATTAACTTCGGTGAACGTCCAATTATTGCACCTGCAGGGTATGAAATTAATTATCGGCATTTGCCAAAACAAAAATTTACAAGATCAATTGTTGGAATGGGCTTAAATGTTGGTAATTATCCATTATTTTTTGAAGGTAATACAACTGAACTATGTATGGCGGGATTAATGTTTCCAAATAATGCTTATTATGAACCTGAAATTGTGGAAGGAAAGTACAATATAACTTCGTTTGAATTTATTCCATGGGTACTGGAAAACTATACCTCAGTTGATGAGGTTAAAGATGTAATTGCAAATAAAGTAAATATTGTTAGTGACGCCTTTAGTCCAAAATTACAACCGTCACCACTACATTGGATGATTTCAGATAAAGAAAAAACAATTGTTGTAGAACAAACTAAAGATGGAATTCATGTTTATGATAATGATATCAATACATTAACAAACAATCCGGAATTTCCATGGCATTTACAAAACTTAAACAATTACATTGGATTGACTCCAAATGATCGTTCAAAAACTAAGTGGGGAAATCATAAAGTTCGTCCTCAAGGTGTTGGAACGGGAGCATTTGGGTTACCAGGGGATAGCACACCTCAGTCACGTTTCATTAAGGCTGCATACTTAAATGCTACTTATCCAACAACTGATACAGAACTTAAGGGAGTTTCAAGAATGTTTAACATTCTCAAGAGTGTCTCAATGCCACTTGGAAGTGTTGTTAATGATGAAGGGCAAAAAGAATACACAATGTATAGTGCTTGCTATTCTCAAGAAACTCAAACTTACTATTATAACTGGTTTGATGATGTGAATATCCATAAAGTCCAAGTTACAAGCGAAAATGGTTCTGGCGATAAGATTGTTGAATGTTAAATAGTTTTCAGTTATTGATAAGGTTGCGTTTTAAAACGTAACCTTATTTTTTTGCATAAATTCAGTAAAATGTCCTAAAAAATATTTACAACTTACATAGTTAACTTTATAATATAATTCAAGTTAACTAAAATCATGCATGAACCTATTCCAATTAAGAAGGGATGAATTAAAGGCATTTAACTTATTAATTATAGGAAGTAAAAGAATGCAGAGAAATTAGGAGTTTATTTACAGAGGGAAGTAAAAAATGATTATAATATTGCCAATAACATAAAATATGAATGAATCTGAACTGAAATATCAATCAGTTCAGATTTTTTATTAATATAAAATGAATTTACGAAGTTAATTTTCATTATTTAACGTATATTTAGGGGTTAATTTACCTTATAGTTCATGATATACTAAAAGAGTAATTATTGGATAGAAAGAGGATGGTTATTATGCTTAAGAAGAGAAATATTGTTGCCTTAGCAGGAGTAGTTTTTCATTTAATGATCGGTTCTGTATATGCATGGAGTGTCTTTACGAATCCGATTATTAGTCAAACTAACTGGAGTGAAACGGCCGTTTCATTTGCGTTTAGTTTAGCAATCTTTTTCTTAGGAATGTCAGCAGCATTTATGGGAAAGGCAGTTGAAAAGTTTGGTCCAACTGCCACTGGTACTTTTGCAAGTGTATTTTTTGGTGCCGGAATTGCTATGACGGGATTGGCAATTCATTTTCATTCAATTTTATTACTTTATCTTGGATATGGTGTGATTGGTGGAATTGGTTTAGGAGCAGGTTATGTTACTCCAGTTTCTACTATTGTTAAATGGTTTCCTGATAGACGTGGATTAGCAGCGGGCTTAGCAATTATGGGATTTGGCTTTGCTTCATTATTAGTTAGTCCAGTAGCACGCTTTTTAATGAGTACAGTTGGATTAGAGAAAACATTTTACATTCTAGGATTGACATACTTTATTGTAATGTTAATTTCAGCACAATTTATTAAAAAACCAAAAGAAAATGAAATTCCTCAAGTGTTAGATAAGAAGACAACGGTTCATTCAACTTATTTAAACAAACAATATACTGCTGACCAAGCTTTAAAAACACGTTCATTTAAACTTTTATGGTTAATGTTTTTCATCAACATTACTTGTGGGATTGGGTTAGTTTCTGCAGCTTCTCCAATGGCCCAATCAATGACTGATATGACTGTTGCACAAGCGACTTTAATGGTAGGAATAATCGGGCTATTTAATGGTTTTGGTCGCCTTATATGGGCAACTTTGTCTGATTACATTGGTAGACCTAATACATTTTCAACAATTTTTATTACAAGTATTTTGATGTTGGCACTAATGTTAGTCTTTAAATTACCAATCATTTTTACGGTGGCATTATGCTTATTGCTTTCATGCTATGGTGCGGGCTTTTCAGTGATTCCAGCTTATTTAGGAGATGTTTTTGGAACTAAGGAATTAGGTGCAATTCATGGATATTCATTAACAGCATGGGCAATGGCCGGATTAGTAGGACCAATCTTATTATCAGTTACTCATCAAATTTTAAATACTTATTCAGTAACTATTTTTGCTTTTATCGTGATTGATATTATTGCAATGTTTATTTCCTACTATATTCGTAAAGATTTTGTTCAAAGTGTGAGTGAAACAAGCACTAAATAAAAATTTTACATGAAGTTAACAACAACTTAGTTATAAATTTATATTCCAACATTACCATTACATATATGGAGGGATGGTAATGTTACAAAAAGATCAAAAGAAGCTATTTTTTATTGCAACATGTATTTGTGTAGTAATTTTAACAATTGCATACTATGCTGATCTGACAATTAGTCAACGGTTAATTAATTATAATAGTTGGTATGGAACACTTTTTCAGACATTTGGAGAATTTCCGCTATACATGTTATTTGTAGTTTCAGGACAAGTAGCGATGAAATATGCCTTTTGTATTGATAATAAATTATTTACATGGAGTTTATTTGGAGGCGGTCTGGGACTTGTTGCTTGGCAAACTAAGGAATATGTAAATGAAGTATTAGGTTACATTGCATCGATTTGTAATAATATTGCACATCATAAAGCAATCGGATTGGCTAATAGTGATGAAGCAACTCGTAATTTTTCACAAGGAACGATTTGGATTGTGTGGGCAGTTACTGTTGTGATAATTACAGGTTTAGCGCAATGGTGGCTAAACAATAAAAGTGATGCACAGTTAAAAAAGTATATGCGAATTTCAGTATTTGTGACCTTAACAGCATGGTTTGCACTTCAAGTTAATCAAGCTTTAAAAACTACGTGGGGAAGAGTACGTCCATATGAACTTTCCGCAAAAGAGCATTTTACTAATTGGTTAACAATCAATGGTGATAATGGGCATAAGTCATTTCCTTCAGGGCATACTATGGCAGCGACAGTTGGAATTATGTTTTCATGGTTTGCAACAGGAAACAAAAGAAAAATATTATGGATTGGTGGAATCATTTACGGAATTTTAATGGGAATTAGTCGTATAATTATTGGAGCTCACTTTACTTCAGATGTTACTTTCAGCTTTTTTATTACAGCATTAATTATTTATATTATGGAAGAATTGTTAACTGAATTTGAAAAATGTGAATAAACCAATCAATAAAATTAGATAAATTTTGCGTTAATAGTTGAAAGTTTCTCATGAAACATTCATAAATCGCCGTTGTTTTTCATTTTTTGGCTAAAACTCTCCGGTATTATTTTAGACAGTGATTTTTTCACATATGGGCAAGGAGAGATCGAATTGAGGAAAAACAAATTACGGCTTATTTTTACAGTACTTTTGGTGATTGGAGGATGGATTGCGTTTCAAGGTCGAACGGAAGCTTCTAGTAGTAAAACACTAAAAAATAAGAAGTGGAATATTGAAAATTTAGTCAAAGCCGATGGAATTGTACAAAAACTTAATTATGATGAATTGAATCTCAAAAATATTTCAAATATTTACAACACAGAGGTTCAATCTAAAATTGAACAACAATTAACGGATTTAAAAAGTAAACAAGCATATTCTTTAGAAAATCCATTGGTGGTTTCAAATCCATATTTAACTAATACAACTGGATTATACGTTTACTTTAAAACTAATGAAGATGTAAAAGTTTCATATACAATTAAAGCAAAGGGATATGCTACTTATTCAAATACATTGTATAACCCTAATGGAACTTATGCTAAAGAGCATGAATATCAAATTATTGGTGCGGTTGGCGGTGTGAAGAATACCATTACTTTAACCGCAACTACTAAAGATGGAAAGAAAACAACCAAAACATTTACATATACTGCACCGAAGTTACAATCAACGGTTTCAAACACTTATAAAGTGAAGAATGGAAAATCAAAACAAAAAATGACCAGTGGATTATTTGCAGTGATTGGTAATCAGGCATCAACAACTGTGCGCTCAACGTACTATGTTGATAATAATGGAGTTGTCCGTGGTGAAATTCCATTAATCAGCTATAACTCTGAGCGTTTTATTATGACTGATGATAAGCAAATGTATTTCGTGGCTGGTGCCGGAGAAATTGCTAAGATGAATCGTTTAGGTAAAATAACCCAGGTTATTAATGTAGAAGAACAAGGCTATACGCTCCATCATGATTATACAACCGATAGTGATGGTAATATTTGGGCATTAGCAACAAGCATTAACCGTGAAAAGAAGAAAAATTATGTAGAAGATCAAATCATTAAGATTGATTCTAAGACTGGTAAGATTACTAAAGTAATTCAAATGCAAAAACTTTTACCAGCATTGTATAAGAGAGCAACCGGCATCGAAAAGCATAGTAACAACAAAGGTAAAAAAGATGTTGTGCACCTAAATGCAATTCAAATGATGAATGACAATACTATTCTAGTTAGTTCACGTGAAACGTCAACGATCATGAAGATTTCAAAAATTAATTCATCACCAAAACTTTCATATTTTATTGGAGATAAAAGTGTTTGGAAAGGAGTTGGTGATTTCTCTAAACTATTATTGAAGAAATTAGGTAACTTTACGAGTCAAAGCGGTCAACACAGTATTATATATCAAACAAGTAGCAAGTTGAAAAAAGGGCAATACTACATTTACATGTTTAATAACAACGCTAAAATTATGGATTCACGGAAAAACTTTGATTGGTCTGCATTTGAAAAAATAGATCGTAATGGAATTAATGTTAATTCAAAAGTTTCAATGTACTATAAGTATCTTGTAGATGAAAGGAAAGGAACTTATAAGTTAATAAAATCATTTAAGGTTCCATATTCACCATATGTAAGTGATGTGCAAGAATATCAAGGACATATCATTGTAGCATCTGGACAAAAGAACTACTTTGGTGAATATACTAACGATGGTAATTTAATTCGCTCATTTGAATATCATGGTAAGAGCTACTTAACTTATCGGACATTTAAATATTCATTTAATCAATTTTACTTTGAATAATAAAAAGGCTGCAATTTGCAGCCTTTTTTAGTGCATTAAGTATTTATGAACTCCAGTACCTACACCATTTAAATCATTGGAGTCAGTAATTTTTTGAGCATATTGCTTAATTTCGGTGGATGCATTGGTCATCGCAATTGGCAATCCAACTGATTGAAACATAGGAATGTCATTACGTCCATCGCCAAAAGCAGCAGTTTCATTTTTAGATAATTTTTCAAGATCCATAATATATTGAATTCCACTTGATTTTTTTGCTTGATTGCTGGTAATTTCAAGCCAATATTCACCTGAACGTTGAATCATTACATTTTTTCCAAAATGTTGTTGTAAAGTATCAGTTACTTGTTGAAGTAACTTTTCTTCAAAAATAAGCATCATTAATTTAAAGATTTTTCGTGAAGGCGTGCAAAGTTCCTCTAAATTAGTAATGTTAGGTTCAAATCCAGTTAGTTGAGTTTCAAGTTGCGTACCGCGATCAATTTTAGCGGCATACCAATATTTTTCATCATAGACACATAAAGTGATTTGAGGAAATTCATTTTCAATTAATTGGATAATTTTTAATGCAATTGCTGAATCGATGGTTTTTTCTTTAATGATTTTATAGTGATCATTATCTTTTTGAAAAATTAGTCCACCATTAAATCCAATTTGAGGTTGCGTTAGCGCTAATTTATTAATTGCTTCTTCCATTTCAAAAAGAGCACGCGCTGATACTAAAGTAAAGGGAATATGGGCATTTTAATTCATAACTAACCTCACTAAAAATAATTTCATACCTATTTTATCGGAGGTTTTAATATGAGTAAATTTAAAGTACACGTATTGCATACTGGATTTGTAAAAGCTGATAAGGCATTGCCATATTATGGAACTCCATGAAATCCATTAGCCTTTACAGGACTATTTAGATCAGAAAAAATAAAATTTTATTGCCAGTTTCAGCATACTTAATTGAACATCCTAAAGGATTAATTTTAGTTGATACGGGTTGGAATAAAGTGATTCGTGAAAGCAATTGGAAAGAATTAAGATTTCAAAGTATAGCTGATACCGGATATTTACCAGCAGGAGATGAAATTGATGAACAATTAGAACGTCTAAGATATAAGACAACTGATTTAGATTATGTTTTAATGAGCGATCATGCTAGTGGTTTTCAATTAGTAAAGAATGCTAAAAAATTATGGTTTCGAAGAAAGAATTAATCCAAGCTAATAAACAAAAGATGATTTATTTGGTGATGGAAGCATAATTAATGTATTTGCACCTGGACATTCAGTTGGAATGGTAATTACCTTAGTTAAGGGAAGTGATGGAAAATATGTGATTTTAGCAGCTGATGCAGGTTATGGAAAACGTGCACGAGAACAAATGATCATTTCCCAAATCTGTGTTAGTAAAAAAGATGCAATTATGTCTTTAGGATGGGTTCGTAAAATGGCTTCAAGTTCTGATTGTATTGAATGTTTAGCAAATCATGACATTGATGTGACTTCGCATACAATTGAATTAAACTATTAAAATAGAGGTTGGATAAATCCAACCTCTATTTGTTTATTTTTCTTTTTTAAGTGCAAAACTTAAAACTAGTCCTATAACGGCCATGATAAAAGAAAAAATAAATGCGGCCTGATAACCACGATTTAAAGAAAGAATATGGTTATGAGAAGAATTAGAAGTAACTAAAGTAACAATCATCATTAAAATCGCAGTTCCTAATGAGCCAAATACTTGTCTAAATGTAGAAGAAGCAGCATTTCCATGAATAGCTAAATCATCATGTAATGAATTTATTGCTGCAGTAAATGTTGGCATTAAGACAAAGGCAATCCCTAAGATTCTAATGGCATAAACTATAGTTATGAAAACTAAATTAGTTGTGGGAGTAAACCAGATCATTGGTAAAGTTCCAATTGATAAAATTGCATATCCAATGATTGACATTTTTTTAATTCCCCATTTATCATATAAATTTCCGGTAATTGGATTTAAGATTCCCATAAGAATTGCACCGGGCATCAATATTAGTCCAGAAACAAAAGCAGAAACTTGATGAACATCTTGCAAATAAAGTGGAATGACCAATTCAACTCCAAGTAAGGCAACGTTACTAATTCCGCTTAAAAGCGTGGTTAAAGTAAATGTTTTATTTGTAAAGACGGATAAGTTAATTAATGGATTTTTAACTTTAAATTGGCGTTGAGCAAAAATCCAAATAAAAATGCAACCAATAATAAGAAAAATAATTGATAGTATTGAAGGGTTACCAGTATTACTAATAAGCGACAAACTATATAGTAGCGAACCAAATCCAATTAATGAGTAAAAAAATGATAGACTATCAACTCGTTTTTTAGAAGTAGGATTAATATTATGAACGACAAAAAAAGCACTTAATAAAATCAAAACTGTAATTGGAATTAGAAGTAAGAAAAGACTACGCCAACCAGATGTATCGATGATATAACCTGATAGAGTTGGACCAATTGCAGGTGCAAATGCAATAATAATCCCAGTTATTCCTAAAATTAAACCACGTTTTTCTTTAGGAAATAAAATTAAAACGATATTTTGAACTAATGGTATAACTGCGCCAACGGAAATTGCCTGAATTAAGCGACCAAGTAATAGTAATGGAAAATTAGATGAAAAACATGCAAGAGCCGATCCTATTAAAAAGATAAATAATAACGTAATATAGGTTTTACGAATAGGGAAGCGATTGAACATCCATCCAGAAAGTGGAATCATCAATCCTGTTACCATATAGTACCCCGTACTTAGCCATTGGACATTTTCCTGTGAAACATGAAGCTCTGCCATAATTGCAGGTAATCCATTATTTAAAAAAGTTTCAGATAAAAGCATTAAAAATGAACCTAATAATAATGTCAAAAGCATCATATTGCGGTTAAAATTTGACAATTGATTATTTTTCATTGAGTATATCCTTCCTAATTATTCTTGTGGAAAATTAATAATTGCTTTCTTTAATAATTCATTGAATTGCTTTATTTCTTCTTCTGACAAAGAGTGAGTAATCATTTTTTCCGTTTGCAATAAGCTTTCATTCATTTTTACTTGATTATTAGTAATAAATTGTTTGCCTTTCTCATCTAAAGATAAAACAACTTGTCTTTTATCTTTAGAGTCACGCCGATTTTGAATATATCCTTTTTGAGTTAGGGATAGGATAATTCTTCTTAAAGTGGGATGACTGATAAAAAATACCTTTTCTAATTCTCGTTGTGTGATTTCGGGGTGAGAACTAATATAGTCTAGAATTGCAATTTGAGTTCCCGTCAATTCAGGAAAGTATTTTTTAGCAGTATTATTCAAATTTTTTTCAGTTAAATTATTAAGAATTTTGAGTTTAGGTCCAATTAAATGTGTTTTATCCATTAATAAATTCCTCCTTAACATAAATGTAGTATGCTACATTTATGTTAAGGAGGAATTTTGAAAATGTCAATAAAAAAAGACTATTCTAATTGGAATAGTCTGGTTACTTCGAATTTAATTTTAAAAGTTCAAGCAATAATTTAGCAGTTTTTTCTTGTCTTTTTTGAGGCAAGTTACTTAAAAAATTAAGTAACTGAATTGTTTCAACGGATGTTTGTGAATTTTTATAATAAACATCCATTTGTAATTGCAAGGCATTTAGAATTTTCAATAAAGTTGAAAGGTGGATGTCTTCGATTTTTCCAAGTTCAATACGCGAAATGGTGCTAAATGATGTTTCAGAATACTCAGCTAGCTGCTCAATACTATAGCCTAAAGATCTTCTTTGTTCACGTATAATTTTTCCAATTTCTTTAAGCATACAATAGATCTCCTGATAACTAAATTATTACATATTAATAATAAGTTGACAGGTAGTTATTTTTGAATAGCTTAAGTGAAATGATTGTTTAATAAAATATCATGAATGATATAAAAGAAGATAAAATTTCCAAGGATAACTTTTTAAAAGCTGGACTTATTGGTTAATAAAGTGTACTGTTAAATATAAGTGAGTGTAGGAAGAGCAATATTCTTTTAAGAAAGAGGTATATAAATGGAGCACATTAGGAAGAGCTTACGAAAATTTTTGACAATCGTTACTGTTTTAGTAATGACTATTGCTATTCCATTTTTCGGTCAAATTAATGTTATTAAAGCCAATAATATTACTCAATCAATGGTTACATCAATTACTCCTAGTAGTTTGGATGTAAGACCAGGGCAAAAAATTAGATATACTTTAAAATTTGGTAATCCAAATTTTATTATTCATGCATATGATACTATTTATCTTGAATTTCCAAATCCAACAGAAACAACAATGGGAATTCAAGGGATACCAGTGTCAAGTGCGTCAGTAATTGCTAAAGATTCAGAGGGATCAACACTAACGGTAGGATCTGCTGAAATTACAAAGTCAGATGTTACTATTACGTTTAATGAAAACATAGATGGAAAGGCCATTGAATCAGGAACTTTTATTTTTTACGGTATTGCTGTAGCAGCTACAGGTTCAGGAGGTATCAGTAGTAGTTCGACTAGTGATGGAATTTTAACGAATAGTTCATCTAGTTTGAGTGCAAGTGAACCAGTAGGGAATCAAGGAAGTTCATCAAATACAGATAAAGATGAATCAATAGTTATAAGTAGTTCATCTAAACCAAATTCAAATGAATCGTCAATATTAGATAGTTCATCTAGTTTGAGTGCAAGTGAACCAGTGGGGAATCATGGAAGTTCATCAAATACAGATAAAGATGAATCAATAGTTATAAGTAGTTCATCTAAACCAAATTCAAATGAATCGTCAATATTGGATAGTTCATCTGACTTAGAATTAAACTCAAATATGAGTTTAAATAAATCTATGGCTATCTCAGAAATAAATAATGCAAATGGTCAAAAAAGTTTAAATAAGACTAAAGAAAGTTTAATTATTTCCAATAACTCAAGTTTTATCCCAAGTATAGTACTAAGTAATTCTTCAAATAGTGAAAAGCAAACTAGTCGGACATCTAATGCTAAACAAAAGTCAAATAAACATAGTCAAAATTTGAAAAACAGTTCATCATTTAAAATTAAAGATGAACCATTGCCTAAAACAGGTAGTGATAGTCCAGTAAAAATGATGTTACTTACACTTGCTGGTTTGACAATGGCAGTTTTTTCAGGGACAATGCTTTATAAAGACAAAAAGAAATAGTAGATTTTAATAAAGTAAGGAGGCTTTGTAAAAGAGCCTCCTTGTTTTCTATACAAGGAGAACTTTATGAAAAAAATTATAATTGGGATAATTGCGAGTTTATTGATGTTTTCAAGTACAATGACGGTTTTAGCTGATACTAATTCACAAACCGTTCAACAAAATGATCAAGCTAAAAGCAGAAAGATTAGTCAGCGAAATGGAATTTTACTAGATATTGCCCGTTATCCAATGGATAAAGTGGCAATTAAGCAAGTAATTGATCAAATGAATCCACAAAAATTTAGTTACTTAATCTTACATTTAAATGATGATCAACATGTTGCTTTTCAATCTAAAATTTTAGGAAATCAAGATGATCCAAATGTATTATCAGCAAATGATATTAAGGAAATTGTTAGTTATGCAAAAGAGCGTCAAATTATGATTGTACCTGATTTTGATACTCCTGGTCATTGTGAGGCATTAATTAAATTAATGCAGAAAAATCACCCTAAAATTGCTAAAAAAATTATTAGTAATCAAAATACATTAGATTTTTCGAAAAAAGCGACTATTGATTTTGTTAAGAAAATATATCAGGAAGTTAATCAGGCATTTAAGGATCAATCTAATCGTTATTTGATGATTGGTGGAGATGAAGTTGCAGGTGGTATTGCTAATAATAAACAATTAGTAAGCTATTTTAATCAGTTGAATAAATTTGAAAATAAACAGGGATATAAAACGATTGTATGGAATGATAATTTAGAAAAGAAAAATAAATTAAATGATAATATTACAGTCGCATATTGGTCTCAATCTGGTAATAGTAGTAATCAAGAAGTTAATAAAAAACGAGTAAAACAACGTGCTACCGTAAATGAATTAAAGCAACATCCATTAATTAATGCCAATAGTGATTATAATTATTTCATGATGAATAATTTGAATAATCAAATGGAAGTGCAGCGCTTTATTCAAAATTTCTGGCAAAATAATCCTAAAAATTATAATGAATTGGATGGAAAAACTCTAAGTAATAATGGGAAGTCATATCAATCTAAAGTATCATCAACAGGACAACTTGTTGCTTTGTGGGAAGGGAATTCGCAAGTGATTTCTGCTCAACAAGTAATTGACTTTGTTAAAGCATTAAATCAAGCAGAATAACAAAAAAGACCGGCATAAAGCCAGTCTTTATAAGTAAAAAGAGCTTTTATACGCCCGGTAAGCATTTTTAAAGCCCTCAAGTCTTATAATAAATTGAAATAAATTGATAGTCAATGATATACATTTAAATATATTGATTAAAATTTTTAAAATTTAGTTTTAAAACGTTGATTTAATCATCTTTGACGAATCTTAATACACGAATTGCGTTGTATACAACAATTTTTTGTACAAACCGAAGTAGTAAACATTTATATTAAGAATTTTGATATTTAACTATTTTTTTTGATAAAAATGTTAAAATGAAAAACATAAATAAAAAAGTAAGAGGAAAAAGATGAAACATACACATGAAAAACATTCGCAGGAAAGATGGCTGCGTTATGGAATATATTTTGGATTGCCCATTATAGTAATGGTAGTTGTATTTGCATTACAACAAATGTTTCCGTTGGGGAAAAATACGTTATTAACATATGACTTAAACGAGCAATATATTGATTTTTTTGCATTTTATCGAGATACAATTTTGCATCATCCATCTCAATTCTTTTATTCATTTAATAATGGACTAGGTGGAGAAACGATTGGCTTATGGGCATATTATTTATTAAGTCCATTTAACTTAATTTTATTGATCACACCTGAAAAATGGATGCCTTTAGGTGTCTTAATTATGACTTTATTGAAGTATGGCTTTGCAGGTTTTGCGATTGGATATTATTTTGAACATGTTTATCAAGAAAAAACAATAAGAAAATGGTTACCCACAATTGCAGTGTCATATGCTTTAATGGGATGGGCCATTGCTAATCAGTTTAATATTATGTGGCTTGATGTATTGATAATTCTGCCATTTATTTTACATGGGATTGATAAACTGGTTAATGAAGAGAAAAGTTTATATTTCATTTTATTTTTAGCCCTATTACTATTTGTTAACTTTTATATGGGATACATGGTATGTATTTTTGCATGCTTGTATTTTATATGGACAGCTATTTGCAATTGGAATGGTTGGAAAAATTTTGGCAAGCGTTTTGTTAGATTTGCAATTAGTGGAATTTTAAGTGCTACTACAGTGGCATTCTTACTTTGTCCAACATATTATGATATTAAGCAAAGTAAGGGACAATTTATGATGGAAAGTTTGCCACTTAAAATGGAATATACCCCATGGCACTTTTTAAGTAAATTTATTGTAGGAGCTTTGAATGATAATCAAATTCAAAATGGATTACCTAATTTATTTATTGGATCGTTAGTAATTATTGGTTTCGTTCTATATTTCACTGCTAAAAAAATTAGTTTACGTGAAAAAATTACTTCTGCAATAATTACATTTTTCTTGGTACTTTCGATTTGTTGGGCTCCATTAAATTTATTTTGGCATATTTTTCAATATCCCGTCTTTTATCCATACCGCTTTAGTTTTGTAGTTGGTATTTGGATGACGATTTTAGGAGTGCGTGGGTTAGTTAAAATTCAAGTGCCTAAATGGTGGCAATTGGCAATTGCATTAGTAATTCCAGTGAGTTGTTGGAGTTTAGTTGCACTTAATTTGAATAAATTTAAGTTTTTATCAGCCAATAAGTTACTTTGGTCGGCAGTCTTTTTTGGAGTGATTTATTTATTGACAGCAATCATTCTTTTACAGGGAAGTATTAGAGTTAAAAATCTTTCAATTGGATTGATTGCTACCTTAGGATTAATTGGAATGGCGGTGGTTGAAATGGGCACCAATGCACAGTTGACTTTAAAGGCTTTTCAATGGACCACACAAAAATATTACGCTAAATTTGTTACTGACTTGGATAAAAATGTTAAGTGGATTCAAAAAAATACAGACAAAAACCAATTTTACCGTATTGGTAAAACATATCAACGCAGTGAAAATGATTCACTCCAAGCAGGATTTAATGGTGTTTCCAGCTTTAGTTCTACTCAAAGAGCATCCGTAACGCATTTTATGAGTATGATGGGTCAACCAACATTTACAGGAAAAGAAAATTACACTAAAGGAACACCATTAACTGATGCTTTACTTGATGTACGGTATTATTTATCTCCAGCTGATCAATTTAATAATTTGCTTGGAAGTAATGTTACTCCAGCATCCTCATACCGACCAGATATATCGTATTATTCAAAAATTAATGTTGGAAAAACGACAGTATATGATAATCCACTAGCAATGGGGCTGGGATTTGCAGCAAGCAGTCATGTTCTTTCAATGCCACAAATGAGTCCTACTCAAACAGTTGCTAATCAAGAAGCGGTAATGAATGCCATTACAAATGATCCGCAACAATACTTTAATGAAGTCGGTTATTCGATTGAAGCAGTTAACTGCAAACTTGAAGGTGGCGCAAATGGTAACTTAGTAACAATTGATGAGAATCAACCAGCAAGTTACAGTATTATTTTGCGTAATATTTCAGTTAACCCATATTATGTGCAAATGGATTCAAATATTTTTTGGAATGCTTCAATTACAGTGAATGATCATCCGCTTCCAGCAGTAGGAAATATTTCACAACCGGCCTTGGTAAATGTAGCTGCTAATGTTCCTGGTACTACAGTTACTATCAAGATTGTACCGAATAATGGACAAACAATTTCTTTAAATAGTATTAAAGTATATGAGCTTGATTTAAATAAACTTCAAAAGGCTGTTTATAAGGTTAAAGAAAACGAATTTAAGATTAGTCATCTTGGAAAGTTAAAAGTTAGTGGAACAATTAATATTTCTAAGGATAATGAAGTTTTAATGACAACAATTCCATATAATAAAGGATGGCATATTAAGGTTGATGGACAAAGCGTTGAACCCAAAGAAGCATTTGATACTTTTATTGCAGTACCTTTAAGCGAGGGACAACATAAAGTAACATTTTCATTTTGGCCACCTCTACTTAATCTTGGAATAATTATTTCGCTAATTTCGATTGGTATTTTAATTTTGGTTTATAAAAAAGAAAAAATTTAAGATTAACGCAAACAAATTACGTTGCTTTATTACGATTGATTTAAGATCAAAGCATTGTAATTTGTTTTTTTTATGTTTAAAATCCAATTATGCTATGATGAAACTGGTGGGAGGATAAAATGAAATTAAATAAAGGTAAGTAAGGAGGCTTAAAAATGAAAGTTAGACGCAATATATTGATGTTGGTATTTCTTTCATTTATTGGGATACTAATGCTTAATTTTTTTCCAGTTCATGCAGCCAGTACTACAGATGTAACAACAGCAACAGCATTAGATAATAATGAAAATTTGCTAACATGGTCAACGGCAGTTAATACAACAAGCAAACATTATAATAATGTGGAAGTAGATGTAACTTTATCAGGAAGACAAAGCATCATTCCACAAACGATTCAAGTTGAAGAAGGCCACATGACAAATGGAAAGTTTGTAACTGATAAAACAATTAGTGGTTTTAAAGATTATACAATTTCCGGCAATAAGGTAACTTTTAAATTAAGTAATATTGATTTACCAATTCAAATTACTTATAAAACATCAGCTCATCAGACCGGATTACTTTCAAATGCAACTACAGTAACTGAAGATGGAAATACATCACAAAAAATTTCATCGATGGATTATCATGGATATGGTTATTTATTTAGTGGTAACCAAAGTGATAACTATGCAACTACGTCTAATGCTGTAAGTGGAGTTACTGGGAACACAGCTTCATCTGCAACCATTACTGATTCAAATGGGAATGTAGTCAGCCATAGTGCTAAATTAAATAAATATAAAAGTTATAATGTAACTTGGAATTGGTCAATTCCAAACGGAGAACAAATTAAAGCTGGCGATACAATCACATTTACATTGCCAAGTAATGTTCAAGTTGAATCTAATATTACATTTAACGTAACACAAGGTCCTAATGGCCCAGTAATTGGAACATTTACGATTAATAAAGGTTCAAATACAGGAACACTTACCTTCAATAGTTATTTGCAAGATCATTCCGAAACTAATCGGCATGGTGTAATTTCAATTGAAGCAAATGGGACTGAAAATGATAATGCAACTAGCTATGATTGGGATATTAATAAGGTTGGTTGGGTAAATTCAGCTAATCAACCTACATGGAACGTAGTGGTTAATCCACAATGTAAGAAGTACAGCTCATTAACAATTACTGATACAATGTCAAATGGACAAACGATTGTTCCGGGTTCAATTGTGATTGAATATGGACACTATAATTCTCAAGGACAATTTGTGATTGATAAAGAAGACACTAATCCAACTAACTATACGATTAATGGAAATCAAATTACCTTCCACTTTACTAACGTAGATTCAGCAATTCAAATTGTTTATAATACTAAAACTGATCAAAGTGGGATTTTGCATAACCTAGCAACTGTATCAATGACAAACAGTCAAGGAAATACAACCACTGCAAATAACAGTGCTCAAATTTCTTATTCTGGTAAGGGTTCAATGACAGGTGATAATGTTTCAAGTTCATCAAGTAGTTTGATGAGTTCAAACTCAGCTAGTTCAAGTCAAACAAGTTCAAAAATTCCAAGTAGTGTTCGTTCATCAGCTGTTCCAGTTACTTCAAGTAGTTCAACAGCAACTACGTCAAGCTTACTGAATATAAGCAGCTCGGCAATATCAGTAATACCAACTTCAAGTACTTCAAGTAACATAGCGAAAAGTTCAAATACTAATGGAATTGTTTCAAGTTATTTGAATTCAACTAGTTCAACACTGACGTCAAGTTCATCAAGTTTGACCAATTCAAGTAGTCAATCGGCAATGAAACCAGAACGTACCTCTGCAAAGATTCAATCAGGTTTTTCAAGCCAAAGAATGTTTTCGCTTTCTTCAAATCAAGGAATCGTTCAAAATTCAAGTAAGGAAACTGCTAAAAATTCACTTGAAATAGTTGGGCATACACCTGTAATTTCGTCAAGCGTAAGTTCAAGTGAAAGTAGTCAAAACAATGGACTAACAGAACCAATTGCAAGTGAAAAAGCAATTAATAATTCTGAAAATGGAAGACAAGGAAAAGAATCAACTAAAGAAAATGAAAGTGAAATTAACAACAGCGTTAGAAGTGCAAGCCAAAAATCCGCTCAGCAAGGTTTACCTCAAACTGGAGAAAAGGTAGCACCAATTATAATCGTACTTCTTGGAGTAGGATCGATCGTAATAGGATTAACAATTAGTTTAAAAAATCTAAAAAGTAATGTGAAATAGATTATCTAAAAAAGGTATGGCAATAATGGAAGTTGTCATACTTTTTTTTAGATAATGAACAAAAAAATTCTAAAGTAAAGGTTAAAAATTATGAAGAACATATTTTAGAGGTTTTATCTAAACAATTTTATCTGTATAATCGATGTGTAAGTAAATTGAGTAGGGAGTAGGAAGTTTAATATGGTTGGAGCATTATCGTTACTAATTGAGCCATTACATGTATTGTGCTACTATTTAATGTTTTTTGCACAAAATCATCAATTGTTAAAAGGAAGAGAGAAACGTCGCAATTATGTGAATTTAATAATAGCGGTTTTCGTGATATTATTTGTGCAAATTATAATAGAAGTTTTTGCCAGAAAAACAATATTATATTTTTTTTGCACTAATATGGTAACTTTAATCTTTTTATTAATTATCACTTATTTTTCCTTAAAACAAGGGAATGAGCGCGATATATTACTAAAAATTAATTTGTTTCTTGGAATGAGTGGGTTTATTACGGTTCAACTTATTACTGCTTATTTGGATCGTTACTTAACCGTGGCATTTGCACATGCTACTATGCTATCTCCAATGTTATGGGTTATTATTGTCCATAAAATTATTGAAGCGATTTTAGGAGTTATTGTTGGTATCGTTTTTGCCAAATTGTATAGTATTGAAAAAATTAATACTCAACATTTAAATGAAACAGTATTAACACTTGTGGTGATTTTATTTATATTTACATGGGGATTATTATGTTATTTTACATTTACTCAAAGGTTATACAATAATATTGATATTTTCTTAATTTTTGTAGTTGTTCAGTTGACGATGTTTTGGATTCTTTATTTTATGTTTAATAAACGTGAAAAAGATCGCATTCAAAATGAAATCAATAAAGAACGATTAGATAATTTAAAAAGTTATACGAATCACTTAGAACAAGAACAACGTAAACTTAGAAAATTTAAGCACGATTATCAAAACATGATGCTTAGTTTAGAAGAAACCTTACGTAAAGAAGATTCAAAAGAAATTCATGAGTATATTGATACATTCAAAAAATATAGTGATCAGTATATTAGCGAAAACAGTTTGTGGATGTTTAACGATTTTGAAAATATTAAGGCACCATATCTTAAGAGTGTATTAATTAATAAAACCTCGCAAGCCGTTGATATGGGAATTGATGTGCACTTCGAATGTAAATACGAGGTTAAAGAAGTGGACATGCAACCATATGATTTGGTTCGAATTATTGCAATTGCTTGTGATAATGCAATTGAGGAAGTTAAAAATCTTGATAAGGAGCATAAAAAAGTTAACGTGATGCTTTATCAAAATGATGGTCAACTTGAAATTAATATTTTAAATCCAATTGCTGAAAAGAAAGATATTCAAAAAATTAAACAAGAAGGAGTAACTTCTAAAAAAGGGCATTCAGGTTTTGGTCTTGCTAATATTGAAGAAATTAGTGGAGAGTACTCTAATTTACTAGTTAATTATACTGAGCAAAATAATTGGTTTAAGGTGCAATTTATTATTTTAGAAGAAACGGATTTACAAAAATTAGGATTATAAAATAGAGGCTTTAAGCCTCTATTTTTAATGCTTTAAATTGAAAGTATTAGTTGCAATTTGCTTAATAAAATATTGATCGTGCTCAACTAAAAGCATTGTAGGATTAACTTTTTTAATTGCATTTAAAATTTGTTGTTGATTATCAATATCGAGGTAATTTAAAGGTTCATCCCAAATATATAAATTAGCAGGTTCTATTAAGGATTTTGCAAGTGCTACGCGTTTTTGTTGGCCTTTACTCATGTGTTCAATTCGAGTATTGAAAACTTGACGCGTCATGCCTAATTTACGAAGGTGGCTCAATAAAAGTGAGTAATCTAGATTATAGTGATGAGCAAATTGTTTTAATGTTCCTTGATAAGAATTAGACTGCTGACTCAAATAACTAATTTTTAAGTGTGAATCGGCATAAATTTTACCACTTAAAGTTTGCGTGTCACCAATATTTAAAAGTGTTTGAAGGAGTGCAGATTTGCCAACTCCATTATTTCCCAAGAATGCAATGCGTTCTTGCGGATGCAAATCAAAAGAAAGTGAATCAAAAAGTGCATGATTCATGTGTGGATATTTAATCCTAAGCTCCTCAACTACTAGGAGATGGTTGACGTTAAGTGGATGATAATTAAGTGTGATTTCATCAATTGAATCAACTTCAGCTAAGGCAGTCGATTTAGCATCGATTTTTTGTGTAATTCGTTTTTCGATTGTTTTAGCGCGTTTCATCATTTTCGCAGATGCCTTTCCAATAGCTCCAGTGCTAATGTTTCTTTCTTCGCTAGAAACTTTTGCATGTGGAGAATGTATCTTACGTTGTTCAATTTGATTTGCCCAATTAGACTTTATAGTTGCGGTATTCTGTAATCTTGAGATTTCATTTTTGAGTTTTTGATTTTGAGCCTGTTCAAAGTTT
The DNA here is from genome assembly GCF_053711055.1 of Ligilactobacillus sp. LYQ135. NCBI lineage: Bacteria > Bacillati > Bacillota > Bacilli > Lactobacillales > Lactobacillaceae > Ligilactobacillus > Ligilactobacillus sp. LYQ135. The sequence continues at coordinate 54,797 of NZ_JBSJYT010000006.1, forward strand.
GCTTTTAACTGCTTGTTTCTTGAATACGTATCATAATTTCCATGGGATACAATTAATTTCTTTTGTTCAATTGCAACTACATGATCAATAACATGATTTAAAAAAATTCGATCATGACTAGTAAGAATAAACCCACTTTTTTTATGGTGCAAGTAATTAGCAACTTGAGCGCGAGTTTTATGGTCAAGATTATTAGTTGGTTCATCAAGTAAGGGAAAATAATCTTTTTGAGCAAATGCACATGCCAGCAAGACTTTAGTTTGCTCTCCGCCACTTAATTGATTAAATGGACTCCATAACAAATTACTTGGATTTTTACAAAGTGATGCAAGTTCTTTTTTTAACCGCCATTCTTCAATTTGAACTTGAGATTGGAGTGTATAAAAAGTTAATTCATTTGGAGTTTTAAGTGATAAGGGAAAGTAGCTAAAGGAAAGTGCTGTTACAATATTTCCTTTGTAAGACGATAACTTTCCGCAAAGTAAGTTCATCAAGGTAGTCTTTCCATCGCCATTGCGGCCAACTAATCCGGTTTTCCAAGAAGAATCAATTTCAACAGTGGCATTATCAAATAATGGTACTAATTGATTGTCATAGTTAAAGGTTAAATTTTTAATTGAAATATTAGTCATATATTTTCATCCCTTCAAAAAAGGAGCCTGCAACTTGCTCAAAAAAGTGTAGACTCCTAGTAGATAAAAATATAAAATGAGCAGCACTACATTGAAATTTGAGCAAAAAAGTACAAAAAACTCCCATTAATTATGGTTGTTTGCAAAACTTTATGCCCAAATTTTCAACGGCGCCACCTCCTTAATGATTTAGTGTAATTTTAAAATAATTGAATTAACTTTTCAAGTGTTTTTAACTATGTACGCGATTTGTATTCGCTGTTAGCAGTAGTGATGATTAAAATTTCGCCTTCTTGAATGAAATCTGGAACAGTTACAACTAAACCAGTTTCCATTGTAGCTGGCTTACTACTACCAGTTGCAGTTGCACCTTTAATCATTGGTTCAGTGCTTTCAACTTTTAATTCAACAGTAGCAGGCAGTTCAGTTCCAATTAGTTTTGAACCAACAAAGTCAAGTTGAACATCTAAATTAGGAATAAAGAATTTACGTTCTTCTTTAATTTGACTGTTATCGATTTTATATTGTTCATAAGTTTCCATGTCCATGAAGATTGACTTATCACCCAACCATCGCTAACTCAACTTTTTCGTTAGGGCGCATTGTTGTTTGAACAATTGAACCAGTGCGAACATCTCTTAACTTCATTTGTATAACTGTATTATCCTTACCAGGTTTGTGATGGTTATTTTCAAGAACTTTAATTAATTTACCATCTCTAGTGAAAGTCATGCTTTTTTTAAATTAATTGCTTCTACCATTGTTTTTCCTCCTGAATATAAAAAGTATTTTATTATCAATTAATATTCAGGAGGAGCTTGCGGCAAAGCAACCCCCAACTTTGTGCATACTTAACCTCCTAAGATAAAACTTAAAGTTATTATACTATAATTCACAAATGACTAATATTTAGTAACATAAATCATTCATTATGAAAAGTATTTTTTTGTTTATACAAATTTTTTTAGAAAAAGGATAGACAATAAAAAACAAAGTATGATATATTTTCTTTTGTAATTTAGTACTATTTAGGAGTGAGTATAATTATGGCACATAATAAATTACAAAAAGCAATTGCTGTTTCAAGTATGGCAGCAGCAACTTTAGGTGCAGGGGCAATTGTTAACGCTGATAATGTTAATTCAAGTTCAGTTACTCCAGCATCAAGTTCAAGCATTTCAGCAACAGTTTCAAGTTCTTCACAAAAAGCTAAATCAAGTAGTGAAGTAACTTTGAAATCATCCTCAAAGGCTTCTTCAAAGGCCTCAAGTTCATCAGTTGAAGCTTCAAGTTCAAAATCTTCAACTAGCAAATCATCCACATCCAAAGCTTCTTCACAAAAATCAGAAACTAAAAGTTCTGCAAAAGCTTCATCAAAGCAAGCTAAAGCAGCAGATTCTTCTAAAGTAACACCAAATGTATCACAAGCAGACTTAGATCAAATGCAATCATACATTGATAAATTATCAGATGATATTCAAAAACATCAAAATGATAGCACTCCAGCTGTTCAAACTGAATTAGTTGGAGCTGAAATGACTTCTAGTTTGGTGACAAGTTATATCAATAACTATTTAAGTGGATTAACAACTCAAGAAGAAGTACAAAAAGATTTAGCTAATATTGATGAACAAATGGCAACTCTTGAAAAATTAATTTCACAAACTGATAATGAAACAGTTCGTAGTATCATGCAAGATGAATTAAATGCTTACAAACAAGCACGTGCAATTTTGTCACAAGGGATTAGTTCATCTACATCTTCAAGTTCATCTCAAACATCAGCAACTTCATCAAGTAAAGAAGATTCACAAGTTTCATCTACAGTTTCTTCATCAGCAGTAACATCAAATACTGAAAGTAAAAGTTCAGCGACTTCAACAAATAACAAACCAAATGTTACTCCCGAAAAATCACATGAAGTAGTTGATAAATTACAACCATACATTGATAAAATCGCCGACGATGCAGAAAAATATGGCGACACAGATAATGAAGATGTCTACAATGCTTTAGTTGATGCAGTTAATACAGCTGATAAGATTGCTGATGTGGTAAATGATTATATGCAAGGCAAGGCAACTAAAGCTGATACTCAAAAAGTACTTACAGAATTCCAAAATAGAATTAAGGAATTAGAAAAAGCAATTGCTGATGAAAAAGACCCTACAGTACGTGCAATTATGCAAGATGAATTAAATGCATTAAAAGCTGCTTACAATGAATTAATTAATTTGATGAATGAACAAACCACAACGGTTATTTCTTCAACAAAATCAAATAGTACAAGTACTCAAACTGCAGCAAAACAATCGGTGAAATCATCAACTTCAAAAACAACTTCACAAAAACCAGCAAAAGTTTCAACTAAGCAACTTACAAAAGAAGCTAAATCAATGCCTCAAACTGGAGAACAATCAAGTAAAGTAGGCGTGATTGCTGGTATCGGTGCATTAGCTATGGCTGCTGCAGGTGCATTCTTATTACGTAAGCGTGGCTAATAAAAAATTCCTAACATAAAATTTTATTAATTTTTACAAAACTAAATCCTTATAAGCAATAGAAGCGGTTAAATCCAAAGGCGATTTAATCGCTTTTAATTTTGAGATTTTTTGAAAACGCTGTCTTTATGTAGAAAATACATTTATAATAGTATTAAATAAAAATTTGGAGGAAAAATAATGACAGAATATAATTGGACGGTTGTAGGAACAGGCTGGGCAGCAAGCGATTTTGCACAAGCATTAAATGGCCCAAGGTGAAATCTATGCAGTTGTAAATCCGCATAAAGAGCATGCAGATGAGTTTGTTCGAAAATTTAATGTGAAACATACATTTTATGATTATGAAACGATACTTAAAGATCCTAAAGTTGACATTGTATATATTGCCACTTCCCATATGAATCATTATGAGTATATCAAACAAGCATTAAATGCTAATAAACATGTTTTATGTGAAAAAGCAATTACTGTTAATGCAGTTCAATTTGATGAAATTGAACAATTGGCGCACCAAAAGAACTTGATTTTGATGGAAGGATTTACACTATATCATATGCCAATTTATCAAAAGGTACGCGAAATGATTGCTCAAGGTAAACTCGGCGAAATTAAAATGGTGCAAGTTAATTTTGGAAGTTTAAAGGATTCTGATCCAACTAAACGGTATTTTAGCAAAGCACTTGCAGGAGGAGCTTTGTTAGATATCGGAGGCTATGCGACTGCTTTTGTAAGAATGTTTTTAGAAAAATTGCATGTTGCTCAAACTACAGTTAAATTTTATGAAACTGGTGTGGATGAAATGTCTGGGATTATTTTGAAAAATCCACAAGAACAAATGGCAGTGATGAGTTTATCTTTTAGAGCAAAACAGCCTAAACGCGGTGTGATTTCAGGAACTAAAGGATATGTTGAAATTAATAACTATCCGCGTGCAACTAAAGCGCAAGTGACATATACTGCTGATGCACATACGTCAGTAACTGGAGAACTTGAAGCTGGAGATGAAGAAATGGCTTTGCAATATGAAGTTCTTGATATGGAAAAATATGTTAAAGAAGGTCACGATAAGGGCGAATTGGAATTTAGTCGTGACATTGTGCATCTTTTAGATGATATTAGAAGTGATTGGGGAATGCGCTATCCATTTGAATAATTTGAAAAGAGGCAGCTTGCCTCTTTTATTCTTAAAGAAAGGAAGATAAAAATGTCAACTATAAGAATTAAATTAGGGGATATTACTAAATTTAACGGAGATGCGATTGTAAATGCAGCTAATAAAACATTATTAGGCGGCGGTGGCGTTGATGGTGCTATTCATCAAGCGGCAGGGGCACAATTATTAGCAGAATGTAAAACTTTACATGGATGCAAAACAGGTGAAGCTAAAATTACTAAGGGATATTTATTGTCAGCAAAATATGTAATTCATACTGTAGGTCCAATTTATAGCAATAGTCCAAGCGATCCAGTTAAGTTAGCTCAATGTTACGTCAATTCACTGAATGTTGCTTTAAAAAATAATATTCACACAATCGCATTTCCGGCAATTTCAATTGGAGTTTACCATTATCCAGTGAAACAAGCTACTAAAATTGCAGTTAAAACTGTTAAAGAGTGGATTGCAAAACATCTTGACTATAATTTAAACGTAACGTTTATGTGTTATGATTCCAAAACAGAAAAATGTTATCAAAGCGAATTAAATAGTGATACAAATTAGTTAAAAGTATTGTTTTTCTTTTAGCTAAAATTACAATATAATTATATTTATTAACTATAAAAAGAGGGATTTTGAATATGGCTACAATTAAGGATGTGGCGAAAAAAGCAGGGGTATCGCCATCAACCGTTTCACGAGCATTACATAATAGTTCTTTAATCAGTGACGAAACTAAGAAAAAAATTAAAGATGCAATGCAAGAGTTAAACTATTCGCCCAATTTTGCTGCTCAAAATTTAGCAAATAGTTCATCTAATATTGTCGGGGTAATTTTGCCTCCTAATAAAGAATCGATTGCTAATAATCCGTTTTTTTCACAAATTCTTCAAGGAATTTCATCGGTATGTAATCAGCAATCGTACATGGTCGCGATTGCAACTGGAAAAAATGATGAAGAATTAATTGCAAACATTAAAACGATGATTACTCAAGGTAAAGTTGACAAGTTTATTGTTACATATTCTCAAAAAAGTGATCAGGTGTTAAATTTCTTGAATAAACAACAAGTAGAGTTTGCGTTGATCGGAGAACCAACTAAAAATGCTAACGAAACGCTTTATGTTAATAACGACAACATTCAAAGTGGACGCGATGCAACTAACTTTTTATTAAAATCAAAGTATCATCATCCAGCATTTGTTTATGATGATTTAGCTGAAATGGTTCAACGTGATCGTTATGTTGGATATTCACAAGCAGTCCAAAAGATAGGTGAAGAATCAATTGGATTTAAATTGGATAAACAGCATTCAATTAATCGATTAGTTGATTTTTTCAAAGCAAATCATTCAGTGGATTCTTTTGTTGTAAGTGATGACATCATGGCAGTAACATTGCAAAATATGTTAACAGTTTTAGGGAAACAAGTTCCTCAATATGGAATTATTAGTTTTAATAATTCGATTTTTGCCCGTGCTACTCATCCAACACTTTCTTCAGTAGAAATTTTTCCAAGTTCTTTAGGCATGGAAGCGGCCGTTTTAATTTTAAATACTGGGGATGAAGATTTTGAAAAATTACGAGCAACAACTTCACGAGTAATTATTCCACATAAAATTATTGAACGTGAATCAACCAAAAATTAAGTTAATATCTCAAAAAAGATTGCAAATCAATGCAATCTTTTTTGATTACAAGCTAAAGCTAAAAACTTATATTTAATTTTTTATAAAAAAATCAAATAAATTTTGTGAAAACGGTTGCAAAAACAGTAAGGTAAAGGTATACTCTTAAATGTAAGGCTGATGCAAGCGTTTGCATCAATAGATAGGTGAAAAGGAGAAATATTTTATTTCTTTAAAACTACATTTTAGGAGGAGTTACGATTATGGATAATTCAACAAAGAAAAAACATAAACCGATGCCTAATTTAACGATGAGTGTTTTGATGTTGATGACCTTTGGTAATTTAGGAACATCAATGGCATTTTCATTACAAAGCTCACAAATGAGTCGGATCTTTCAAACAATCGGAGCCGATCCTACAAAATTAGGTTTCTTCTTTATTTTGCCACCATTAGCGGGAATGGTTGTCCAACCTTTAGTAGGATGGTTTTCAGATCATACTTGGATTCCTAAATTAGGTCGGCGCTTACCATACTTAATTGTTGGTTCAGTTGTGGCAATGATTGTAATGTTCTTATTACCTAATGCAGGTTCATTTGGTTTTGGTTATGCTTCAATGGCTGCATTATGGTTTGGAGCAATTTCAATTTTATTTATGGATTTAATGTCTAACATGTCAATGCAACCATTTAAAATGATGATTGGTGATATGGTTAATGATAATCAAAAAGATAAGGCATGGGCATGGCAAACAATTTGGTCAAACATTGGTAGTTTCGCTGCTTACTTATTTCCATTTGGACTTTCAGCATTAGGAGTTGCTAATGTTGCTGCAAAAGGTGTTGTTCCAGATTCTGTACGTTATTCATTTTATATCGGAGCTATTATTTTAGGAATCACAGCATTTTTCACAGTATTTAAAGTTCATGAATATGATCCAGAAACATACAATGAATACCATGGAATTGATCCTGAAGCCCAAAAGCAAGAAAAAACATCAATTAAAGACATTTTAAAAAATGCACCTAAAGTATTTTGGACATTAGGAATTGTAGAATTCTTTAGTTGGGCAAGTTTCCAATATCTCTGGACATATGCTCCTGGTGCACTATCAGCTAATATTTGGCACACAACAAATGCAACTTCAGCAGGTTTCCAAGCTGCTGGTAACTGGTATGGAGTATTATCTGCTGTTCAAACCGTTGCATCTATTCTTTATGGTTACGTATTATCTCACTTAAATGATAAGACAAGAAAACCTTTCTATTCAGCAGGAATGATTGCTGCTGCAGTTGGATTTGCAATGTTAGCTTTCTGTCAAACAAAAGGAATGTCAATTTTCGCATTTATTTTCATCGGAATTGGTTGGGTAACAATTAATTCAATTCCATTTACAATTTTAACAAGTGCTTTAGACGGAAAACATGATGGCACATACATTGGTTTATTTAACTGCTGGATTTGTTTACCACAAATTGTTGCTTCAATTGCAAGTTTTGCATTATATCCATGGTTAACAAAATTAAGTCATGGAAATGGTTCATCAATGATGATTCTTTTCGGTGCAGCTTGCTTTGTAATTGGCGCATTTGCAGTTTGGATTGTTAAAGAAACTAAGGCAAATAAAGGTCCTAAAGATATTGAAACTGAAACTTTAGAGGCTGCTAACTTAGACACAAACGAATAATTATTTAAGATTAAAGTCGCATCTTTTGATGCGACTTTAATTGAAAAAAGAAAGAAGGAAAAAAATGAATTTTGCAGGAATTTATCATCGTCCTGAAAGTGAATATGCATTTTTATTAGATAGTGAAACCATGCATATTCGCTTAAGGACAGCTAAAAATGACGTTGATAAAGTTGAAATTGTTTATGGAGATCCATATGCAATTCGTTCATTGAACAGTGATTGGTATGTTAAAAAAATTCCAATGAACAAAGGATTAAGTACCGATGTTTATGATTACTGGACAATTTCTGTAAAAGAACCTAAACATCGTTTAGCATATGGTTTTTACCTTACTGATCATGAAGGAAATCAAGTTCTTTATAATGATCAAGGAATTCAACTAAACTATTCCGAAGCATACTTAAAAAATGAAAATAATTATTTTAGAATGCCATTCTTTCAAAAAATTGATATGTTTAAAGCTCCTGAATGGGTGCGAAATACAGTATGGTATCAAATTTTTCCAGAACGATTTGCTAATGGCGATCCTTCCTTAAATCCAGAAGGAGCAAAAGAGTGGGATTCAACTGTTCATCCTGGACGACAAGACTTTTATGGTGGAGATTTACAAGGGATTTTGGATCATTTAGATCACTTAGTTGATTTAGGTGTTAATGGAATTTACTTTAACCCAATTTTCAAGGCACCTTCAAATCATAAATATGATACTGAAGATTACTTTGAAATTGATCCTCATTTTGGAACAAAAGAACTTTTTAAAAAATTAGTACAAGAAGCACATAAGCGTGGAATTAAGGTCATGTTAGATGCAGTCTTTAATCATATGGGAGACAAATCTCCTCAATGGCAAGATGTAATCAAAAATGGTGCTAATTCTAAATATGCAAGTTGGTTCCATATTAATGATTTTCCAGTGCACTATACTCCAACAGATAATTTTGAGTTTGCTAATGATGCTAACTATGAAACTTTTGACTATACACCACATATGCCTAAATTAAATACTGCTAATCCAGAAGTACAAAAATATTTACTTTCAATTGCAACATATTGGATTAAAGAATTTGATATTGATGCATGGAGATTAGACGTTGCTAATGAAATTGATCATCATTTCTGGCGTGCATTTCATGATGCAACCTATGCCTTAAAACCAGATTTTTATATTCTAGGCGAAATTTGGCATACTTCACAACCATGGCTTCAAGGCGATCAATTTACAGGTGTAATGAATTATGCTTATACTGAAGCGATTAAAGGACATTTTATTGAAAAACAAATTAGTGCTACTCAAATGAAAAATGAACTAAATCAACAACTAATGCTATATAATGATTTAGCTGATTCAATGATGTTTAATGTACTCGATTCACATGATACTGCCAGAATTAAAACCCTTGCACATGATGATATGGATTTGGTAAAGCAAATTTTTGCATTTACATTTATTCAACCTGGAACTCCAAGTATTTATTATGGAACTGAATATGGAATGACTGGTGAAAATGATCCGGATGATCGTAAGCCAATGGTTTGGGATGAAAAATTACAAGATCATGATTTTTACCAATTTATGCAAAAATTAATTGAAGTTCGCAAACAAATTGCTGATAAATTAAATGTAAAAGACTTGAAGTGGGAAATTGTTGATGATAATAAAGGTCAAATTGAATTATCATTTGATTCTATTCATGCAATTTTTAATACTGGTAAAAAAGAATTCAAATTAAATTTAGATAAAAATAATGTTTTAATCCAAAGTAAATTTGATGGTCAAACGCTAGCAAATAAAGGTTTCGTTTTGTATCAAAAAGATTAAAATAATTATTTTGAAACCTAATTTGTAATAAAAACTTTGTGCAACCGGTTGCACAATTTTCGTGATAGCGGTATACTCATAAGTGTGATAGATTACGAAATCGTTTACATTGATTAAACGGTATATTTAGGAGCGCGTAAGCGATTTACATACTTAGGAGGATTCGTGTTATGGATAATAACAAACCAAAATCTGGACTTCCTAATTTAAAACCAAGTACAATCTGGATGATTAACTTTGGCTTTTTAGGAGTTCAAATGGCATTTACATTGCAAAGTTCGCAAATGAGTCGAATTTTTCAAACAATCGGGGCAGATCCTAATAGTTTAGGTTGGTTCTTCATTTTACCACCATTAGCTGGTTTAATTGTACAACCTTTAGTAGGTTACTTTTCAGATCGAACATGGGCACCAAAATTAGGTGGACGGCGGTTACCATATCTTTTATTAGGTGCAACCATTGCCGTAATCGTAATGTGTTTATTACCTAACTCAGGTAACTTAGGCTTAGGATATGCTTCAATGGCTGCGATGATTTTTGCAGCAATAACTGTTGCATTTCTTGACTTATCTTCAAACATTGCAATGCAACCATTCAAAATGATGATTGGTGATATGGTTAATGATGAACAAAAAAGTTATGCATATGGTATTCAAAGTTTCTTATCAAATACAGGTGCCGTTTTAGCGGCTATTTTTCCATTCTTACTTACATGGATTGGTGTTCATAACGAAGCTATTAAAGGTGAAGTTCCTGATTCAGTTAAGTGGGCATTTTACATTGGTGCAATTGTTTTAATTATTACAAGTTTATTTACAGTTTTCCGTGTTCATGAATATGATCCTAAAACATATGCACAATATCATGGAATTTCTGAAGAAGACAATGAAGAAAAAGTTGGAATGTTCACATTATTGAAGAAAGCTCCAAAAGCATTTTGGACTGTTACATTAGTTCAATTCTTCTGTTGGTTTGCTTTCCAATACTTATGGACATACTCAAATGGTGCAATTGCTGTTAACGTATGGCACACAACAGATGCAGCTTCAAAAGGTTTCCAAGCTGCTGGTAACTGGTATGGAGTATTATCAGCGGTACAATCAATTGCTGCTGTAATTTGGTCATATGTATTAGCTAAGATGCCAAACAAATACCACCGTGTTGGTTATGCTGGTAGTTTATTATTAGGTGCAGCTGGTTTTGCTTCAATTTTCTTTGTTCACAGCAAATGGGTATTAATTGTTTCATTCACATTAGTTGGAATGGCATGGGCTGCAATGAATACTTATCCATTAACAATTGTTACAAATGCTTTATCAGGAAAGCACATGGGAACATACTTGGGATTATTCAACGGTTCAATTTGCTTACCACAAATCGTGGCTTCATTAGCAAGTTTCGTTATCTTCCCAATGTTAGGTGGGCAACAAACTCACATGCTTCTTTTAGCTGGAATTGCAATGGCAATTGGTGCACTTTCAGTATTTGCAATTAAAGAAACAAGTGCAGAAGGTCCAGTTCAACCCGATGAAACTGATGGTGAAATCTAATTTAAGTAGGTGAAACTATGAAAAAAGAAGTTATTCAGGGAAAAAAAGTTGAACGCTTTACCTTAACAAATCAACAACAAACTAAAGTTACAGTATTGACTTTAGGTGGAATTATTCAAGAGTTTTCGATCTTAAATGATGGCAAACGTCAAAATACAGTTGTGAATTTTGAAAATGCACAAGATTATGTTGATAATCCATATCAAATTTGTAAACAAATTGGCCGGATTGCTGGGCGCATCCATGATGGTCGCTTTGAATTAGCTGGTCAAGAAATTCAAGTACCAATTAACGAAAATCACAATACTTTACACGGTGGAGATAACGGAATTGGTACGCAAGTATTTGACGGTTACCAAGTAGCAGATAATGAAGTCATTTTAAGTTTAAATCTTGATTATCCAATGGATGGTTTTCCAGGAGAAATGACATTGCAAATCGATTATTTATTACATGATGATAACCGCTTAGATGTCACATATGATATTGTTGCTAAAAGCAACACAGTTTATGATCCTACAATTCACATTTACTGGGCTTTACCAACAGGCTTAAAAGATACAACCATTAAAATCAATGGTTCACAAATTTTAGATGTTGATGAAGAAAAGATCCCAACTGGAAAACTATTAGATGTAAAACAAACTGCATATGATTTTACAACAGCACAAAATTTAGCAGATGCAGTTGAAAAGTTACGTTCAAGTGAAAATCAAAAAGGCTTTGATACAGCATATCAAGTACAAGAAAGTTTAACTGAACCAGTGGTCGAAATTGACGAAAAAGAATCACATGTAAAAATTAGAGTTTTCAGTGATCGCAATGGTTTAGTAATCTTTACTGCTGATCCTAAAAATAGTGAAAATGATCAACAAGGCGTATTTAACTCGCTGGCCACTGAAGTGCAGACATTACCTGATGCATTGCATCATGATGAATTTGGAAATGTTCGGTTAATGGCTGGCGAACATAAAAGCATTAAAATTGCTTACCAAGTTGAAACTTATTAAATATAGAGGTGAAACACATGAAAAGAACATTTGAAATTGATCCTTGGAAAGTTATCACTCATGAATTAAATCCTGAAGATAAACGTCTCCAAGAAAGTATGACAAGTATCGGTAACGAATACATGGGTATGCGTGGAATGTTTGAAGAAAAATATTCTGGCGATACACATCAAGGTATTTACTTAGGTGGAGTTTGGTATCCAGATAAAACACGTGTTGGTTGGTGGAAAAATGGTTACCCAGAATACTTTGGTAAAATTCCAAATGCGATTGACTTTGTAAGTCTTGATATTAAAATCAATGGCGAATCAATTGACTTAGCAAAAGATTCATACACAGACTTTGAACTTTGCTTAGACATGAAACGTGGCGTTTTAGATCGTTCATTTATTGTTGAAAAAGATGGTCACAAGATTCAAGTTACATCAGAACGCTTTGTAAGCATTGATTTCAAGGAATTATATGCAAACAAATTAACATTCACAAACTTGAGTGATGAACCAGTTAAGATCGAAGTACAATCATTGATTAACGCTGATGTTTATAATGAAGATTCAAACTATGGTGAACAATTCTGGGGTGTATTGGATAAGGAAGTTGCTGACAAGACTGGTCGTTTAGTTGGTAAAACAGCTGAAAATAACTTCGACATCCCACGCTTTACAGTTGAAATGGTAATGAGCCATGAAACACAATTAGAAGCAGCTAAGTCAGAAAATATGGAAAAAGCAGTTGCTAATAACTTTGAAGGCACACTTGATCCAGACAAAACAGTTTCATTTGAAAAACGTGTAATTGTAACAACATCTCGTGACTATGAAACTCGCGAAGATTTAGACGCTGCTACAACAGAATTGATGAATAAAGCAGGCGAACAAACATATGACCAATTAGTAGAAGCTCAAGCAAACGCATGGGCAAAACGTTGGGAAAAATCAGACATCACAATTGACGGTGATGAAGCTGCACAACAAGGAATTCGTTTTAACTTATTCCAATTATTCTCAACATACTATGGTAACGATGCACGCCTAAACATTGGTCCTAAAGGATTCACTGGTGAAAAATACGGTGGTGCTACATACTGGGATACAGAAGCATTCTGCTTACCAGTATACTTAGGTACAAGTGATCCACAAGTTCCAAAGAACTTGTTGAAATATCGTCATAACCAATTAGATGGTGCATTCCATAATGCTCAACAACAAGGCTTAAAGGGTGCATTATACCCAATGGTTACATTTAATGGGGTTGAATGCCATAACGAATGGGAAATTACATTCGAAGAAATTCACCGTAACAGTGATATTGCATATGCAATTTACAACTACACAAAGACAACTGGCGACAAGAGTTATGTATTAAACGAAGGTAGTGAAGTATTAGTAGCGATTGCACGTTTCTGGGCAGATCGAGTACATTTCTCACAACGTCATGGTCAATACATGATTCACGGTGTAACTGGTGCGGATGAATATGAAAATAACGTTGACAATAACTGGTACACAAACGTTACAGCTAAGTGGGAATTACAATACACATTAGATATCTTAAAAGAAGTTTCAAGCGAACAAGCTGCTAAGTTAAACGTTACAGATGATGAAAAAGCTAAGTGGCAAGATATCGTTGATAAGATGTACTTACCAGAAGATAAAGAATTGGGAATTTTCGTACAACATGATGGTTTCTTAGATAAAGACATCACATTAGATGAAAACAATAACCCAATTAACACAATTCCAGCTGATGAATTACCAATTAACCAAAACTGGTCATGGGATAAGATTTTACGTTCTCCATACGTAAAACAAGCTGATGTATTACAAGCAATGTGGTACTTCATGGATGACTTTACAGAAGAACAAAAGAAACGCAACTTTGACTTCTACGAACCATTGACAGTTCATGAATCAAGTTTATCAGCTTCAATTTACGCAATCATGGCTGCTGATTTACGTTACGAAGAAAAATCAGTTGAATTATATGAACGGACAGCTCGTTTAGACTTAGATAACTACAACAACGATACAGAAGATGGCTTACACATCACTGCAATGTCAGGTGGTTGGTTAGCAATTGTTGAAGGTTTTGCAGGTATGCGTGTAAATGATGACCAATTACAATTCAAGCCATTTGTACCAAAAGCTTGGAATGGCTACAAGTTCCGCTTATACTTCCGTGATCGTTTATTGGAAATTAACGTTACAAAAGAAAACACAGAAGTTAAATTGTTGAAGGGTGAACCATTAACAATTAAGCTTAATGGTGAAGATACAGAAATCAAATAAGATTTGATTAGAAACTAAAACGCCGAGGGAAACCTTTGGCGTTTTGGTGTACATAAGGAAAATGGAGGAAAAACGAGATATGGAAACAATGCAAGGTGCTGTTTTTGATTTAGATGGTGTAATCACAGATACAGCTAAATATCACTTTGATGCATGGCGTCAATTAGCAAAAGAAAAGTTAAACTTAGATTTACCTGCTAAGTTTGAAGTTGAATTAAAAGGGGTTAGCCGAATTGATTCATTAAAACGCATTTTAGAATATGGTAACTTGTTAGATCAATATACTGACGAAGATATTGAAAAGTTAGCAGCTGAAAAAAATGGCTACTACTTGAAAGCAATTGAAGGATTAACTGAAAAAGATATTTTACCTGGTATTCCAGAATTAATTAAACAATTAAAAGAACACAGTGTTAAGATGTCATTAGCATCAGCTTCAAAGAATGCACCTGCAATTTTGAAGAAATTAGGGTTATTTGAAGCCTTTGATGCAATTGCTGATCCATCAAAAGTTGCTCATGGTAAGCCAGCTCCAGATATTTTCTTAGCTGGTGCAGCTGCAGTTGATTTGAAACCATCACAATGTGTTGGGGTTGAAGATGCAGTTGCTGGGGTTCAAGCAATTAAAGATGCAGGAATGACAGCCGTAGCTGTTGGGGATCCAACCGAATTAGCTAAAGCTGATGTGATTGTACCAACAACAGATGATTTCAGTTATGCCCTTTTTGAAAAAGCATTTGAAAAGACTCATAAATAATTAATTAGAAGATAGGAGACTGGGACGTAAGTTCCAGTCTCTTATTTTTTGCCAGCTTCTGTACCTTATCTTGTTAAAACTTGTTTAAAAGTGTAAAATGCTATGTAAGAAATAAATGATGCCTGTGAGCATCAATTTTGGAGGAATTGAATATGGAAAATACACAGATGCGTACTGTCACAAAGTTGTCGAAGGATCAAAAACAAGTAATTGCTTCAACATCTGCAGGGTTTGCTTTGGAAAATATGGATGTAATGTTTTTATCATTTGCATTAACACCAATGATTTCAAGTTTACATATTTCACAAGGACAAGCGGGTTTCATTGGAACAATTACTAATCTGGGGATGCTTGTTGGCGGTGCGATTTTTGGTATCTTAGGTGATAAAATTGGCCGTGTAAAAACTTTTACCCACACTGTTTTTATTTTTGCATTTGCGACTGGATTAATGTACTTAGCCCATTCACTTCCAGTAATTTACTTATTACGCTTTATTGCTGGAATTGGTGCAGGTGGTGAGTATGGAGTAGGAATGGCATTGATTGCTGAAAATTTCAAAACGTCTCAAGTTGGTAAAATGACTTCAATTGCAGCCATTGGCGGTCAAATTGGAGCAATTTTAGCAGCATTAAGTGCTTCATTTATTATTCCACGATTTGGCTGGAATACATTATTCTTAGTAGGAATTATTCCAGTGATTTTAGCTTATTTTATTCGGCGGCATTTACATGAAAGTGATGAGTTTTTACAAACTAAACAAGCAGTTAAAGCAAATAAAACTAAAATTTCATTTAAACGGTTATTTGAAACGCCGTACCTTTGCTTCCAAACATTAGGATTAATGGTGATGACGATTGTGCAAATTGCCGGTTACTTTGGTTTAATGAACTGGTTACCTTCAATTGTTCAAAAACAACAAGGACTTTCAGTTTCTAAGTCATCAATTTGGATGATTGCAACAATTGTTGGGATGAGCTGTGGAATGGTTGTATTTGGATATATCATGGATAAATTTGGTGTCAAAGTAGCATTTAGCATTTTTCTAATTGGCTCTGCATGTGTATTATTTGTAATTTTAAAAGCGACAACTGCATTTACAATGATTTTAGCTGGAATGCTTATCGGTTTCTTTTCAAATGGAATGTTTGGAGGATATGGAGCAGTCATTAGTCGCTTATATCCAACTGAAATCCGCTCAACTGCAAACAACTTAATTATGAATGTTGGTCGGGCAATTGGAGGATTTTCATCGGTTGTGATTGGATTATTAATGCAGTATTTTAACTTAACAGTAACAATGATGTTTCTTTCAGGACTTTATATTATTAGTTTTATTGTTATGAACTTACTTCCAGGATTTAAAAAGTTAACAGTAGAAAAATAAAGTAAAAAGCGTCAATTTGATTGGCGCTTTTTTAGTATTATCAGTTATTAAATACTTTTCAAAAAAGATAGGCTGAATGACTTAAGTATAATAAAATAATAGTTGGGAGTAGCATTATAACTTGAAAATGAAAGTAGGCTTATAAATGAAAAATGACATTAAACTTGTAGCAACAGATATTGATGGCACATTTACGGATGATAAACATCAATATAATGTTGAACGTTTTCAAAAAATTTTAACAGAAATGAATAAACAAGGCGCTAACTTTGTAGTTGCAAGTGGAAGTCAATATTTTACGTTACGTGATTTATTTGCTCAATGTGCTGATCAACTAACTTTTATTTCAGAAAATGGTGCACTAGTTGAAAGTCATGGTGAAATGATTTATATAAATGAGATGCCTAAATCAATTGTTAAAGAAATGATTGCTTTTGCGCATGCACATTCTGAAATCAAAATGGTAATGTGTGGTGCTAAAAGTGCTTATTGTGAACGTAATAGGGTTGATGATGATTTCTTCAAGTTAACTAACTTTTACTATCATCACTTAGAGTGGGTTGATGATTTTAATGATGTTGATGATCAGATTTTGAAGTTTGCTTCTAATGTGCCTCCTAAGGAAACTGAAGAATATTTAGCGAAGTTTAAAACGGAATTTTCTGGGAAAGTTGAGCCAACTTCAAGTGGTTTTGGTGCAATTGATTTAATTATGCCTGGATGTCATAAAGCAGCTGCATTGAAACGATTGGTTCAACTTTGGAATATTATTCCAGAACAATGTGCTGCATTTGGAGACGGCGAAAATGATATTGAAATGCTTGAATTTTGTACCCATAGCTATGCTATGGAAAATGCTTCAACAAAAGTTAAAAACGCTGCTAAAAACGTTTGTCCTTCAAATGAAGATGAAGGCGTATTAGTAACTTTAGAAAAATTATTTGCAATTAAATAAACGACTTGATTAAAGTTTTTTAATAATAGAAAAAATATTTGCAAGCGATAACAAAATATGAAAGAATAGTAATTAGAAATGGTCTATTCCAATTTTGGTAGATCAATTATGTTATGGTATAGAAGGAGACTTAAAATGAGTTACTATATTCATGCAGCAAAATTCTTTTTAAAGAATACGACTGAAAACAATGGTTATTTAGAGATCACAGATGATGGCAAGTTTGGTACATATATTCCAGAAAATAATAAACCAACAGGAAAAATTGTGGAATATGGTGATAAGTGGGTAGCCCCAGGATTATTTGATACTCATATTCATGGTTTGTTAGGACATGATGTTACTGATGGAGATTGGGATGCAATTAATGAAATGTCAGAAGGATTACTTAAAGCAGGAGTAACTTCATGGCTTCCAACTACAGTAACCGCTTCATTTGATCAACTAGATGCAGTATGCAAAGTAATTGGGAATCATAAAGGACAAGAAACCGGTGCTAAAATTCGGGGAATTCATTTTGAAGGACCTTACTTTACTGAAGAACATAAAGGCGCTCAAGATCCTAAATATTTACGCGATCCAGATATTAAAGAATTCCGTAAATGGGAAGAATCAGCGAATGGATTGTTGAATAAAATCTCAATTGCTCCAGAACGTAAGGGTGCAGCTGAATTTACTAAGCAAGCTGTTCAAGATGGCGTTGTAGTATCGATTGGACATAGTAGTGCTACTTATGAACAAGCTAAAAGATGTATTGAAGCCGGTGCAACTATGTTTACTCATACATATAATGGAATGAGTGACATGGGACATCGGGAACCAGGAATGGTTGGTGCAGCTTACACAATGGATGATACATATTGTGAAATTATTTGTGATGGGCATCACAATGTTCCTGCAGTCGTTCGAGTATTAATCGATCAAAAAACAACTGACAATGTTGAATTGGTAACAGACTGTATGCGTGCAGGTTTAATGCCTGACGGTGATTATATGCTTGGTGAACTTGAAGTTTATGTTCAAGATGGTATGGCTCGCTTAAAAGAAGGTAACAACTTAGCAGGAAGTATTTTATTAATGAAGGATGCTTTGAAAAATGTAGTTGACTGGGAAGTTGCTACTCCAGAAGAAGCAGTTAAAATGGGAAGTTTAATTCCTGCTAAAAGTATGAATATGGAAAATCAAGTTGGTTCCATTATTCCAGGAGCAGATGCGGATTTCTTAATTTTAAATCCTGATATGACATTAAGTGAAACATATCTTGATGGAAAGTCACGCTACAAAGCTTAATTAATATGGATAAAGGTTGCGGTTATAACGTAACCTTTTTTTGTCTTTAAAAGTTAATTGAAATATATTAAATCTATTTTTGTTGCGTGGACAACAAAAATGATTATAATAATTATTGAAATTAATTTTGGAGGTAATTATTATGGCAAAAGTATTAATGATTAAAGCTCATCCTCACGTTGAGGAAAGTATTTCGATTAGCGTAAGTGATTATTTTATTGAGGAATATCAAAAACTTCATCCTGAAGATGAGATTATTATTCACGATTTATTTAGTGAAAAAGTTCCGCCTTTAAATGATTTGACGATGCAAGCTTGGAAACATCAAAGAAACGGTCAACCACTTTCAGATGGAGAAAAGGATATTTTGGAAAAACACAATCAGTGGTTAAATGAATTTTTGGGAGCCGATAAATATGTATTTGTTAATCCAATGTATAATTTCTTTATCCCTGCGGAAATGAAACAATATCTTGATATTATTGCAGTTCCAAGAAAGACTTTTAAATACACAGAAAATGGTCCAGTTGGACTTTTAGAGAATAGGAAAGCTTTGCATATTCAATCAGCGGGAAGCGTTTATCACGGAACGGATTTAGAAAAATTTGATTTTGGAGGAAATTATTTGAAATTAGCATTGCAACTTTTTGGAATAACCGATTTTACAAGTCTTTATATTGAAGGTGTTGATCAACATTTTAATCAAAGACAACAAATTAAAGCAGATGCAATGTATGATGCCGCTAAAATTGCAAAGGAATTTTAATTATGGATAGCAAAATTAATCAAATTACAATTCTGGTTTCACAAATTCAAAATGCACGCACCAGTAAGTTAACCACTGCTCAAACTTGGATGAGTGAGCATGTAGATGATTCAAAGTTAAAGCAAATTATTCCAACATTAACAGTTGTTGGATTCCATATGTTAGATCTTTTAGATGAACAAACTGAATTAACTGGCGCCAAAATTGCTCAAAAACTAGGAGTTACTCGCAGTACCATTACCCGTGCGGCACAAAAAATGCTTATTCAAGAGTTGCTTATTACTACCCAACATGATGATAATAAGAAAAATATTTATTATAAGCTCACTAATAAAGGAATAAAATTAGCAAAATTGCACCAAGAAATGGATAAAAATCTTTATTGGGAATTACAAGATAAAATTAGCACTGAATTTTCAGAAGTAGAATTAGATGCAATCATTCGCTTTTTAACATATATCAAAGATCATATGGCAATTTAAAAGGGAAAATAAATGAATTTGTACATGATTATGAGAATACTTGATAAGTTTTGGTAATGGAAATAAAAAAATAAATTAAGTAATTATGTAAATTTTCTATAGTAAATGTTTTCATTTATGCCATTGTTTTGGTAAAATATAAAACGTTGAGGGTCTTAAATTATTAAGATCTTTTCTAAATTATTTAAGAGGTGATTTTAAATGTCTACAAAAACAGCAAGAAAAGCTGCTATTGTCGGTGTCGGTGGTGTAGGTATGGGTTGTGCATACTCAATCTTAAACCAAGGTCTTTTAGATGAAATGGTATTAATTGACGTTGCGAGCGACAAAGCAGATGGTGAAGCACGCGACTTAATGGATGGGGTTACATACGCTAGAGAAAACTGCAAAGTATACCATGGTGACTACTCAGATTGTAAAGATGCTCAAATGGTAATCATTACAGCTGGTATCAACCAAAAACCAGGTCAATCACGTTTGGAATTAGTTGGTACAAACGCTAAGATCATGCGTTCAATCGTTAAAGAAGTTATGGCTTCAGGTTTCGATGGCAACTTAGTAATCGTATCAAACCCAGTTGACGTTTTAACATATGTTGCATGGGATGAATCAGGTTTACCACAAAATCGCGTTATCGGTACAGGTACATCACTTGACTCAACTCGTTTACGTATGCAATTATCAAAACGCACAGGTGTTGACCCACATGATATTTCAGCATACATTGTTGGTGAACACGGTGATTCAGAACAACCATTATGGTCACAAGCTACAATTGGTGGTAAGCCATTAATGGACTGGATCAAAGATGGTGATGAAGGTGCTATTAAAGAAGACGAACTTGAAAGCATCCGCCAAGATGTTCGTGACGCTGCTTACTACATCATTGATCGTAAGCAAATCACAAACTGGGGTATTGGTTTAAGTACAGCACGTGTTGTTCGTGCAATCTTAAACGACGAACACTCAATCTTACCAGTTTCAGCATACTTTAACGGTGAATATGGCTTGAAAGATATCTTTACAGGTATCCCAGCAATCGTTACAGAAAACGGTGTACAACGCATTGTTGAAATGAACATCACTGATGAAGAAAAAGCTGGTTTACACAAATCAGCTTCAGAACTTAAAGAAGTTCTTGATTCAGTACTTGAAAAATAATCCTACATAACGATTATTTTAGGTCTGTTAGGCTCTTTTGAGGTCTAACAGACTTTTTTAGTTGAAGGGAGTAGCATATCATATAATGATGATATATGTACGAAAAGCAACCACCAATGATCTTGATAAGATCATGATAATTATTGACGAGGCACGCATTTTTCTTCATAAAAATCACGTTCCACAATGGCAAGATGAATATCCAGCAAGAAAAGATATTCAAACAGATCTTAATAATCAAAACGGTTATGTCCTAATTTATGATAACCAAATCGTGGGTTATGCAGTTTTGCAAACCACTCCTGAGTCAACATATAGTGTGATTGAAAAAGGAGCGTGGAAAAGTTCAAAATCATATGCAACATTACATCGCTTGGCAGTATCTGCAGATTTTCGTGGCAAAAATTTATCAGCATTTTTTATGTCAAATTTAATTACCCTTGCACTTGATAAGGGATTTAATGTTATTCGGTGTGATACTCATCCTCAAAATAAAATTATGCAACATTTAGCTGAAAAATAAGGATTTGAAAAACGTGGCATAATTAAAGTAGATGAACTGATGGATCCAACGCGCTTTGCTTACGAGTTGATTATTTAAGAAGGTGTTTGAATGGAATATCCACAAAATTTAGTTGATATGGTGAAAAAAAGAGCAAAAGGTTATAAACTGGAAGGATTTTTATCTGGGCAAGGAAAGCTTAATCCACCAATTATGATTGTAGGAGAAGCTCCTGGAAGAAAAGAAATTACTCAACATATTCCATTTTCTGGACAATCAGGACAGGAATTAATGAAATCATTAGCCATTACAGGATTAAAACGTGATGATGTGTATATCACAAGTGTTGTGCGTAGTCGACCTTATTCTATAAAACAAGTCAAAAATAAAAAAACAGGTGAACTTGAGGTCAAGACACCTAATCGAACTCCAAGTAAAAAAGAAGTCTTAGCATATGCACCATTATTTGATTGGGAGTTAGCACAAGTTAATCCTAAAATGATCGTAACAGTTGGAAATATAAGTTTACAACGATTATTAGGACCTAAGTTTAGCGTTGGTAAGGCTCATGGCAAAGTGTTTGATGGTCCAATTCAGCAATTAAATCAAACCAAAGATGGATATATTTTGGGAGAAAAAAATTATCGAGTAGTTCCTACGTTTCATCCGGCTGCTGTTTTTTATAATCGCAGTTTAACGTCAGCAATTCAGTATGATTGGGAACTCATCAATAAATTATTAAATGATAGCGAGTAGTCCTACAAGTAAAATAATACTAATGCAAATAAGCCACTCTGTTTGGGAGATTGAATCAGCATATAATGATGTACGGGGATAATTATCAGAAAAACCTTGAGCAATTAAACTTGTGGACAAATCATTGGACCAGTTTAAGCAGCTCACAATGATTTTTAAATAAAGCATTGGGTTCCACCAATATAAACTTTTTTGACGCATATTAGCTGAAATTCGGATTTTTTTAATTTGAGCATTAACGTTCGCAAACATTTTACTTGCAGTTAAAATGCCATACACAAAGGTGTTTGGTAAATGAAAGTGCTGATGTAAACTAAATAAGATTTGAGATAGTGGATACATTAAAGTAACGAGTGCTCCAAGTGCGAAGTAAACATAAATCCGCGTACTATATAACCAAGCAGCAGTATAGTTATGGCTAAAAGTGGCAAAGGAAAGCCAACTTCCAAGTGCAAATGGAAAAGCAATGAGCAAAGCAATCCCCATTTTTTTCCAATTCACATGTTGATAACTTAAATAGAGTAGACAAATGCTAAAAATAAGTAAGTTTAACCAAATTTTATGTGCAAAAGTCATGATTAATCCACAAATAAGCATAAGAATGATGGCAATTGAAGGATTAAGCTTTTTAGTAGTCATGCACATTGGTTCCTTTCTTTAGTAGTGTTAAAGCTTGATTTTGAAGTTGAAGTACATAATCAAAGTGATTTAATTGGGTTAAGTCATGATCAATTACTAAAATTGTAATGTTGAATTTTTTTAAAGTTTCAATTAATTCAAAACTACTAGTAAGCGAGGCCTGATCTAATCCAGTAAAAGTTTCATCAAGTAGAATTACAGGTGCACTAATAATCGCTAAGATTAATAGTTGCACTTTTTTTTGTTGTCCTCCTGAAATATAGTAGGGACTTTCATTTAAAACAGATAACAGATTAAGTTTATCACACCAGTGGTGGATAACTTGATTTGTCCAAAATTCAGGATGATGTGAAACTTTTTGAGCAGAATTTAGTTCAGCCTTAACAGTAGTTTTTATAAATTGATCTTCTGCATTTTGAAATCCAAGATTAACATAGCAAAACCATTTTTTAGTTGAAAGAGACTTTTCTTCTAAATGGTTGAAAAAAACTTCTCCACAATAAGACTGCTGTTTTGTGAATGAGTTAAATAAAGTTGTTTTACCAATACCATTTTTTCCACAAATCAATCCCATTTTCCCGGCAGGAAAAGCAAAACTTTGATTATTTACTAATAATTTGTTGGTAAATTTAAGTGTTAATGCGTGCATTTGAAATTTAGTTGGTAAGTTATCCCCAGATAAAGAAGCAGTTACACGTGAAACTTTAGTTTTAACTTGAGATAATGATGTAGTTTCATTGTGGATAATTTTTCCATTTTGATTTAAATAAAAAACGTTATCCACGAGTGAATTTAAGCCAGTAAGATTATGTTCAATAAAAAAAATTGTTTTATGTTGCTTTAACTGCAGGAGTTGTTCAATGAAAAATTGACGGTTTTGAGTATCTAAATTAGCAAAAGGTTCATCTAAAAATAGGTATTCAGCATCAATGCTTAAAATTAATGCTAGTGCCATGCGTTGCAATTCTCCACCAGACAAAAGTTGAATGGGAGTAGTGATGATATTTGTTAATTTAAACCGAGTAACAGTTTGGTGATAAACTTTATGAATATCAGTAGGAGATAAACCAAGATTTGCAAAAACAAATTCAAACTGTTGTTTTCCCGTGGAAAAAGTAAAAAAATGACGAACATTTTGTGGAAGATAAGCCACATATTTTGTACGGACAGCAGGTACAATTTGTGAAATTGATTGGTTATTAAGTAAAACCTGCCCTTTAGTTGGAGAAATTAATCCCGCCATTAATTTTAAAAGTGTTGATTTTCCACTCCCATTTTCTCCTTGCAAAAGAAAAGTTGAATTTGAATTTAAGTTAAAAGAAATATTATCAAGCAAACGAGTCGATGAATGGTACGCGAAAGATACATTTTTTATTTCATATGAAAGCATTATTGTAGCACCTTCGTTCTAATTAAGAGTCGTTGAATCAATGCAACTAAAATTGCAGCGAAAATTCCAATGGAAATAAAACGGATTAAAAATAAAATTTCAAGCATTTTTAATGGATAATTTGCATAGCCACTTTGAAATAAATCCCAAGTAAAGGTAACAATGGTAGCAGTAATTGTAGAAATAAATAATCCAAATTTATCAAAATGATGGTACTTACATAATGCAAAACCAATTTCTGATCCTAATCCTTGAATTGCACCAGCTAAAATTGCATTGACTCCCCAACTTGAAAAAATAAACATTTCAATAATTGCTGCTAAAATTTCTCCAATAAAGCAAGCATTTCTTTTTTTTAATAAAAGTGCAGATAATGGGCCAGCCATTAACCATACTCCAAGCGTTAAATCATTAGCATAAGGTTTAAACGGAGTTGCAGCGAGTGCATAATATGCATAGTTCCAAACTTGATAGATAATACCAAAAAAAATTGCAATTAGTGATAATAAAATAACATCGTGAATAGTCCAGTGATTTTTTGATGAATTAATTGTGGGCAATTTCATAAAATAAATTCCTTTTGTAAAAAAATATGTATTGGTATAATCTAATTATACAAAGATTCAAGGAGAAGTGGGAGTAATTATTAATGGATTTATATAAATATACGGATAAATTGGAAGTTATGGCTGACCAATATGAGAATCTAGGGGAGTTTAGAATTCAAATCAATGCAGTTCTAGACACATTAAGTCGGTTACAAAAACACGACTTACCTAAATATCCATTACCCAAATTAGGAATGAGTAATCAATTTATTTATGATCATTTGATTGATTATCCAGGATTAATGGAAGATTCTGGAATTTTAGAAAATTTTCGTCAAATTGTAATTGAAAATTTTGGTATTTGGCATATCTTTTCCAAAACTTGGATTGAAGATTTAAAAATTTTTTGTGGAAAGAATAGTCATAATGTTGAAATTATGGCTGGCAATGCAGTTATTAGTACATTTCTTCCTCATACAATTGCGACTGATAATTTAAACTGGCATGGTCAAGATGTTGAAAAGCCTCATCCATGGACTCAAATTGAGCAAATTGATGCATTAAAGGCAGTTCAAAAATATTCGATGTATGTAGACAATATTATTATGGCATGGTCACCTGATCATGATGAAATTGATTGGAAAATTTTAAAAGAATTGCGTCGTAGCAACTTTCAAGGAAATTTTATTGTGATTGGTGAACCTAATGGTGCAACTAATTCTGCTAAGTTTTGGGAAGAAGCGCAATTAACTAAACCATTTATGTTAAATTGTAATCACCGACCATTTGACTTTATTAGAGATGAAGTCTTTACAGTACGTTAAAAAATAAGGGATTGTGATTTAAATCACAATCCCTTATTTTTTATTACTGATTATTAACTAATAATATCAAAATGTTCTACAAAGTTTTCAAAATCATTTTCAGTATAACCATAGCGAGTCATGAATACGAGAATATGTCCTAATACAACATTAGTATCGTAGTCGTTGAAATCAGCTTTAGTGAAGGTACTTCCATCTGCTTTATTTAACTCATAGTATGCAATTTCTTCAAATGAGTAAACTCCAGTATTAAACATATTGTAAAAGTCTAAATCACGTTTACCATTAAAGCCATAATCTTCTTGAGTTAAAATTTGAACATTACTATTTTGATCAATAAACAATTGAGGGACTTCAACATTGTCATTTTCTTTTTCAACAGGAAAAAGATTACGCAAAGTAGAGTTATCTAATAGTTGGTGTTCAGTTTCATCAATTTCATTAGGAAGTTGTTTAACCGCTTCTTGAAATTGAGTTAGTTTTTCTTTAAATGCTAAGAAAGTGGGATTATCTTCAACAACTTCAGTCGAAAAGTACATTTTGTAAGTTGGATTGTACTTAGCAGGAAAATCTTTTGCTCCCAAAATAGCATTATCATGGGTCCATAAAAGATGACTTTCCATGATCTGGCTAAATCCTGGGCGGTTATGCTCGATTTCTTTAACCATTGATCCGAAATGCCCGATTAAATTTATAACCATTTTATTAAAATTTTCAGATGTTAAAGTATCATCGATAAAGTCTTTGACTAGCATCAAAAAGCCTCCTTAATAATCATATATCTTTATTTTATGCTAAATTTCAAAATTTTTAAAATAAATTCCTTAGGAAAATAATGATTTTATTATGATTATGTACATATTTTATTCGTTTATGCTAAAATTTTTGTTAAAATAGATACAGTGGGCTGGAATATCTAGCAAGAAACTTTGTAAAATTACCTAAATATTTTCGGTAAGAATAGGAGAAAGATGCGACATGAAAATCTTAATCGTAGATGATGATAAAGACATTGTTGAATTGATGAGTATTTATATCACGAATGAAGGATATGATGTTGAAAAAGCATATAATGGGAAAGAAGCAATTACTAAACTTAACACAAATCCAGACATCAGCTTGATGATTTTAGATATCATGATGCCTCAAATGGATGGGTTAGCAGTATTGCGTGAAGTTCGTAAAGACTCACAAATTCCAGTGTTGATGCTTTCGGCTAAAACTGATGATTTAGATAAAATTCAAGGATTAATCCAAGGAGCAGACGATTATGTTACTAAACCATTTAATCCACTTGAAGTAATGGCACGTGTTAAATCATTGTTACGTCGTTCTCAACATGAAGTGCGGAATGTTGAACCAGATCAAATTGAAATTGGACCACTTGTAATTAAAAAAGATTCACATGAAGTTACAACTTCAGATGGAAAACCAATTCAATTAACAGCTTTAGAATTTGGTATTTTATACTTACTTGCCAGTCATCCCAACCGAGTATTTTCAGCAGATGAAATTTTTGAACGTGTATGGCAACAAGAATCAGTTGTTTCAGCTAAAACAGTTATGGTTCACGTAAGTCATTTGCGCGATAAAATTGAAGAAGCTACTAATGGAGAAAAAGTTATCCAAACTGTGTGGGGCGTAGGATATAAAATTGAAACTCACTAATTTTGATCAACGTAAAGAAGGCGAGCGATGATGAAATTAAAGCTAACGACACGTGAGAAAAGAGATTTATTAATTGAAGGTTTTCTGACGTTAATTTTGTTAGTAACTTCAAACATCGCTATTTTTATCTTGATTAATGAATGGATCAAACAAAATCCAGGATTTAGTGAAGGAATCTTCCAAGTGAAGATGTCATTGGCATTAGGTCCCAATGATCTTCAGGTTGGGAATTGGGGGATTTTATTTGTCTTTTTATCATGCGTGATTGATAGTTTTGTTATTTATTGGCGTTTTGTTCGTCATTATCACCAAATCCAATTACTTCATGTGATTGCTGAACTACATTATATTGCAGCAGGACATTTTGATCATCGAATTCCTTTTACAGTTTCAGGACAAATGCAACGAGTAATTGAAAGCATTAATACTTTGGTAGATAGTACAATTCAAGCAATGGAAGAAGAACGAGCAATTGAAAAATCAAAAGATGAATTAATTACAAATGTCAGTCATGACATTCGCACACCCTTGACTTCAATTATTGGATATTTAGGATTAATTGAAAATCATCAGTATCGAAGTGAGGATGATTTAATTAAGTATGCACATATTGCATATTTAAAATCTAATCAAATGAAATCTTTAGTTGATGATTTGTTTGAATATACTAAAGTACGCCAAATCGATACACCATTAAATTTAATGGAAGTTTCAATTGCTTCATTATTTGAACAGCTTGAAACTAGTTTTGAACTTGAAACTCGGCAAAAAGGAATGAAAATTATAACTAAAATGCCAGCGGAAGATATTATGATTGAAGTTGATCCTGAAAAATTTGCCCGGATTTTTAACAACTTGATTACTAATGCAATTAAATACGGGAAAGGTGCTAAGCATATTTATCTTGAAGCACATAAAGTTAGTAATGATGAAATTGAAATTCAAGTTGCTAACGATGGTGAGCCGATTCCGCAAGATTCATTACCACAAATTTTTGATCGCTTTTATCGGGTTGAAAAATCTAGAAACACAAAAACAGGAGGAACTGGCTTAGGATTGGCAATTACGCAACGCATTGTTGATTTGCATCATGGAAATATTAAAGTTAGGTCAGATAATGAACTAACCAGTTTTATTATGCATTTTCCAATTGAACAGCCTGCCAAAACGGAAGATATAAAGGAAACAGAGGATATCAAAATTTAAGGAGATATCAAGATGGAATTTTCGAAGAAGATTAAAAAAATTATGGTTGCAAGTGTAACAGCAATCACTCTTTTTGCTGGTGTAAGTTCAAGCATTATTTCAGCTGATAATTCTTCATCTGCATCAGTTTCTACAAGTAAATTGACTCAAACTAAAAATCAACAATTGCAACTGGACATTAAAGGTGGAATTGCAGTTGATGAAAAAACAGGACAGATTTTATTTCAACAAAATGCGAATCAACCTTTACCAGTAGCATCAGTTACAAAATTACTCACCACATATATTATATTGGATGCAATTAAAAGTGGTAAGTTATCATGGGACCAAAAAATAACTCCTACACAAAATATTGTAAATGTCAGTCAAGATACATCGTTAAGTAATGTACCTTTAAGTGCAGATAAGCAATATACAGTTAAATCACTGTATGAAGCAATGTTGATTTACTCTGCTAATGGCGCTACGATGGCATTAGCTCAAGCAGTTGCTGGAAGTCAAAAAGTCTTTGTGGATTTAATGAAAAAACAGGCTGAAAAGTTTGGAATTAAGGATGCTCAAATTTATACAACTTGTGGATTAACTAATTCACAAGTTAAGAATGATGCTTATCCAGGAGCAGCAGATAATGCGGAAAATAAATTTTCTGCTAAAGATGTTGCGCTTATTGCAAGTAAGTTATTGCAAAAATATCCAGAAGTATTGAAAACAACCAGTATTAAAAAATTGAACTTTAATAATGGTAATGGCGAAACAGAGATGCAAAATTGGAATTGGATGCTTCCAGGCGGATCTAGCTCTTATGCAAATTTACCTGTTGATGGGCTTAAAACCGGAACTTCAGATGCTGCTCAAGCTTGTTTTGTGGGGACTACTAATAAGGATGGTCATCGAATTATCACAGTTGTTTTAGGTGCACAGCATAAAAATGATGAAGATAATTCCCGTTTCATTCAAACTCAAAAAATGATGTCATATGTTTATGATACATATAAGTATGTCACTTTAGACAAAGGGACCAATCTAGCGAAAGTTTCAGTTTATCAGGGGAAAGCAGAAAAAGTGAATGTTAAGTCTGCCAAGCAAATTGGTTTGTGGATTAAAAAAGATCAATCTCAAAAAGAAATTAAAGCAAAGATTGCTCTTAATAAAAATGCTACAGAAAAAGGAGCTTTAAAAGCTCCAGTTAAGAAAAATAAAGTTATTGGTAAATTAACTTTTGAAGTAAATGGTCAAAAAGTGCCAACAATTTTTGATGATAAAGGATGCCAAGTAATCGCTCAATCTGCTCAAAATACTGAAAAAGCTAATCTTTTTCAGCTTATGTGGCGTAAAATAACTGGCATTTTTAATTAAGTAATTAAACAAATCAAGATATTTTAGGAGTTTAATTACAAATAATCTCATTAATTGTGTTACACTTTCAAAGTAAGTACTTTTATAAATGGAGGTTTATTGTGACTAAAAAACAACCACGTTGGCTGGAAGTACTAAAGGTAGCACTTCCTCTTTGTCTTAGTTATATTCCAATCGGATTAGCATGTGGTGTGTTACTACATGCGGCTGGATTTACCACACTTTTGACAGGGCTAGTTTCGTTACTAGTTTTTTCAGGTGGAGCGCAGTTTTTGATTGCATCCATGTTAACGGCAAATGCGCCAATGCATACGATTTTAATTATGCTGTTTTTCCTTGAACTTCGTTATGCGTTATTAGGTTCAAGTCTATCACAATATGTTCGCGGAACAAGTAAGAAATTTATTTATTTCTTCGCAATTTCTTTGAACGATGAAAACTATGCGGTTAACTATTTAAAATTTGCAACCGATAAAAATTGGACTCCAGAAGATGCATTAATGGTTGAACATTACTCGTTACTTTTTTGGACAGTTGCCAATATTATTGGGAGTTTAATTGGTGGAATACTGCCAAAAATTAATTTAGAAATTGTTGATTTTGCGCTTACATCATTGTTCTTATACATGATTGTAATGCAAGTACGAAATAAATTAACAATTGTTATTAGTATTTTTTCAGGATGTTTGGCAGTCTTTTTCATGTGTTTAATAAAAAGTACAATGGGCTTAGTTGTTGCGACTTTAATTGCATCTTTCACAGGTTTTGCAATTGAAGATTATTTACGTAAACATGGTCGTGAAAAAGGATTTTTATTAAAGAAAATAAAACCAAATAAACAGTAAAGAAGCAAAATAAGTAGGAGAACATTAAATTATGCATATGTCTAGTATGGATCATTTTATTTTGATCATTTTATCGATGTTAGTTGCATTGGGACCACGGTTGTTGCCAATGAAATTCTTTACTACACGGAAGATTCCAGAATGGTTTAATGAATGGATGAAATATGTTCCGGTATCTTTATTTACCGCGTTAGTTGTCAAAGATTTATTTATTAATTCTAATACCTATGTTTTTGTTGGCTTAGGTCATCTTGCAAAAGTGCTGGCAGCAGTTATTGTAATGATTGTTGCTTACAAGTCTCGTTCAATGGGACTTTCAGTAATTTTAGGATTAGCAGCGGTTGCACTTTTATCAATTGCAATTCCTGCTTAATATTTATGCCACTGTATTTTGAGAGGTTTATCTCAGATTTTACAGTGGCTTTTGTTGTATAATAATAATAGATTTTACGAATAAAGAAGGTTTTGGCAATGCAATATTTAAAAGAGAAAATTCAAACGCCACTCACAAATGATGCACAATTAACAGGCTATGTTTTGGATAATACTCCAGAAATTGATGAAAATAGAGTACGTCCAGCTGTGGTAATTTGTCCTGGTGGTGGTTATAAGATGGTTTCTGAACGTGAAGGTGAACCAATTGCGGTACAATTTTTAGCAATGGGAGTACATGCTTTTGTATTAAACTATTCAGTTACTCCAATTCATCACCCCGCTCAATTAGCAGAATTAGCTAGTTCAGTACGATTAATTCGTCAAAATGCGAATAAATGGCATGTTGATCCAAACAAAATTATTGTAATGGGAACTTCTGCTGGTGGTCATTTAGCAGGAATGCTTGCAACTATGTGGAACTCAAAAACCTTAATTGATTTAGAATACGATCCAAAAGAAATCCAACCAAATGGATTGATTATGGGTTACTCTGTAGTGACTGCTGATAAACAATTTGGTCATCAAGGATCATTTGATCATTTATTGGGTGAAGATGCTTCACAAGCAGAACGTGAAAAGCTTTCATTGCAAAAATTAGTTTCAAAAGATACTCCAATGACCTTTATTTGGACTACAACTGAAGATACAGTGGTTCCAATGGAAAACAGTTTAATGATGGTGGAAGCATTACGTAAAAATGGCATTAATTTTGAATTTCATGTTTTCCCGCATGGACAACATGGTCATAGTTTAGCAACTAAAGAAACTGCCAAAACTAATGCACAAATTGTTCCAGCATTACAAATTTGGCCAAAATTATTGAAAGAATGGTTGAATGAAAACTTTTAAAAAGTGAGGAAATAGGTTGAAAAAGAACATTTTAACCGGATTAGTAATCTGTATTATCGCAATTATTTTTATTGGGTTTGGTTTTACTAAGAATCTAGAAGTTAATAAGGATTACCAAAGAGCAATGAATAGAGGAATTAAAGCAGTTGAACAATGTAAATATGCAAAAGCAGAAATTGATTTTCAAGATGCTTTAAAAAAGAAACAAGAAGATTCGCAGGCTTCATGCGATTTAAAACAAGTGAAAAAGTATCAGGAAGCTAAAAAACAATTAAAAAATGGTAATTATGCTGAAGCTAAAAAAAAATTTGCAGAAGTTGCAAACGTTGATAACGGCTTAAGTACTTTAGTTCGCAGAGCAAGTTCATACCAAACGAAATTGGAAGAAGTTACGAGTCAACTTGATTCATTTAACCAACTGTATCAACAAGCAGTTAAGTTGAATGAAAAAGAACAGTATGTTGAATCAAATGATAAACTATTACCAATTTTAGAGTATTCAAAAATCAACGAAACGTACTATAATTCAATTCGACAAAAAGTTCAAGACTTAAAAAAGGCCAATGATCAGTATATGGCAAGTCATCCTCATAAAACTCCTAAACCACCAATGTCAGAAAAATAAGCACAGATTGCATAATAAAAAAGCTATGATGTATATCATAGCTTTTTTATTTGTAAAATTAATTTTGAACAGGATCTTTTCCTTTAAAGAAACGCAACCAAATCATTAAAGCAAATTCCCATACTGCACCAGCGAGAAGTAAGCTGCCAAATGTGTCTGTTGGATAATGCACGCGTAAATAAATCCGTGAAAGCATAATGATAATTACCCACAAAACGGCAAGTACTTTAATCACAATTTGTGCAGTTTGATTTTTAATTCTTGGAACAATTAAATAAACAACAAATAATGCTAATAATGCTGTTCCAAAAGTATGACCACTTGGGAAACTGTAACCATCAGCAAGAGCAAGTCTTTCAGAGAAAGCTGGACGAGGACGAGCAGCTAAGTGTTTAAAAACATATGCTAATCCATTTCCAACAATTAACGTTCCAAAGCCCCAAATGGCAGTGGCATATTCTCTTTTTAAGAATACAAATGCAATTACCAAACATGAAAGAATTAAACATGCCTTAGGAGCACCTAAATTAGTTAAGATGCTGATAATTACGGTTAGATGTTCATTAGTAATTGGAAGAACTAATGAACGTACAAAGTTGTCGATTCCTTGTACAATTGGACTGTTAATTTTTACTAAAATAAATAGTAAAAGAAAAAGAATTGCATATACTGAAGCCCAGATTGGCCGGTTCTTATTTTCTTTTATGTTCAAATTTCTCACCTCTACAGCGATATTCAAATGTACATGTTCTATATTACCATTTTATTGCCAAAATTTTTTTAAAATTAGTTGTTTTTTTACTAATCTTTGAATTATGATGAAATTATTAAATAATTGAGGATAAAAAAATGCAAATTACATGGGAAAAAAAAGATTCTACTCAAATGAAAATCAGTGATTTTTTGCGAAGTAAACAAATTAGTGGAAGAACTTTAAAAAAAATCAGGCAAGGGCAAGGACAAATATTAATAAATGGATGCAAGGCAAATCAGAATCAAAAAATCAAAAAGGCAAGGGTTACCTTAAATCTGTTTCCTGAAAAAACTGATCCAAATGTTTTTCAAAGTGATCTGCCAATTGATATTATTGCAGAAAATGATTATTTTTTAGCTGTTAATAAGCCTGGAAATTTATCAAGTGTTCCGGGACCCAAAAATCAACAAACAACTTTAGCTAACCGTGCATTAGGTTATGGCCAAAAACAAAAAGAGGTTTTTGTGCCCCATATATTAACTCGGTTAGACTATGATACTAGCGGAGTAGTTTTGTTTGCTAAAAGTAATTTTGTTCAAAGTATGATTCAAGAACAAATTACTAATCATACGATGAAAAAAGAATACATTGCATTAGTAGAAGGATTTTTGCCTCCTAATGAGCATAAAATAATTGATTTGCCATTAGAAAAAGAAAGTTTTGAAAGTGCAAAAAGA
This sequence comes from Ligilactobacillus sp. LYQ135, assembly GCF_053711055.1. NCBI lineage: Bacteria > Bacillati > Bacillota > Bacilli > Lactobacillales > Lactobacillaceae > Ligilactobacillus > Ligilactobacillus sp. LYQ135. Next base: position 88,945 of record NZ_JBSJYT010000006.1, read on the forward strand.
GTGGTGAAACCAACTGGCAAAACTGCCCAAACGGAATATTGGGTAGTTCAAAGCAATCTGCAAAAAAGTTTGGTAAAGATCCAGTTGCATACAGGAAGAACTCATCAAATTCGAGCCCATTTTGCTCATCTTGGACATCCATTAGTTGGTGATCAGTTGTATGGAGGTTCGACTGACTTTATTCAGCGGCAAATGCTTCATGCTTATCAAGTTAGTCTTTTTAATCCTTTTACAGCAGAATTGCAAACTTTTAAGGCAAAGATGCCATCTGATTTTAGAACAGTTCTAAACGAATTAAAATTTAATTTAGGATAACTAAAAATTAGAGTTCATTTTGATTAAATTTCTGATATAATGTAGTCGTATCAAAAAAATGAGGTGAAATAAATGACACCTAAAAAAGAAGACTATTTAAAAATCATCTTTGAACTAGGCGGTCGTAAAAAGAAGATCTCTAATAAACAAATTTCGATGAGCCTAAATGTCGCAGCTGGTTCTGTAACTGAAATGGTACGTAAATTAGTTCGGGGTGGCTTAGTTCACCATGCACCCTATGCGGGCATTTCATTAACTGCTAATGGGGTGAAAATTGCTGAGGGATTAATTCGACGGCACCGCTTGTGGGAAACATTTTTAGTAACTAAGTTAAATTATTCTTTACAAGATGTGCATGAAGATGCTGAAATTCTTGAACATACTACAAGTGATAATTTAATGGATCATTTAGATGATTTTTTAGGGCATCCTAAAAGATGTCCTCATGGGGGAATTATCCCAAGCAAAAATGGTGACTATGAAGAAGATAGTCATGATATTTTAGTAGATGTGCCAGATGGTTCCACAGTTGAAGTTGATCGTTTTATTGATAATCATGATTTACTTATTTATTTAGCAGGTGTGGAATTAAAATTAGGTGAAAAAATTAAAGTATTATCTCACCAACCATTTGAAGGACCAATTGAAATTCAAGTTGAGAATACTGGCGAAAAAATGGAAATTGGCTATAAAGCTGCACATTATATTTTTGTAAAATAATTTTGAATACTAATTCTATATAGCTGGGTTGAAAGTGCATCTTTCCTCGGCTATATTTTATGTTAAGACAATAAAGAGGTGATAATCTTGGAAAGAAGTGACTTAATCATTGACACCGTTTTATTAGCAGGAAAAATTATGATTGAAAATGGTGCTAATATGTCGCGGGTTGATGATACTTTATGTCGAATTGCGCGCAATGCAGGGATTGAGAAACCGAGAATTTTTGAAACCACAACGGGAATAATGATGTCAATTCAAGGTGAAAAAAATGCCCAAGTAGAATCAATTAATAAACGGCGAATTGATCTTGAAAGGATTTCGCGCGTAAATGATGCTTCACGTGCATTTCAAGCAAAGAAAATTACATTAACAGAAATGCATGAAAAATTACAAATTATTGATCAAACCACTCGTGATTTTGGGCCATTTCTCAAGATTATTGCGGCTGCCTTAATTGGGGGAACCTTGGAAGTTGTTTATGGTGGTTTGTGGTCTGATATGCTGCCAACAATAGTCATTAGTGGAATTGGATATGCAAGTTACTATGCATTAAATCGATTTTTTCATACTGAATTTGCAAGTGAGTTTGTGGCGGCAGTAATTATTGGGATTTGTGCACTGATAGTTACTAAAATACATTTAGGAACACGGATGGGAATGATTATAATTGGTGGAATTATGCCATTGGTTCCTGGAGTATTGCTTACAAATGCAGTGAGAGATCTACTTGCAGGACACATTTTAAGTGGAGCTGCCCGAATTATTGAAGGGTTTATGACGGCGTGTGCGCTTGGAATGGGAATTGCACTTGTTTTACGATTTAGTTAGGAGAAAAAGATGAATATGTTACCAATTACTCCTACCAATATTTTAGTCAACTTTATTTTTAGTTATTTAGCTACGATGGGATTTGGAATTTTAATTAACATTCCGCGCAATGCGTTAGTTGCTTGCGGTGCGGTTGGCAGTATTGGATGGATGACATATATTTTAATTTATAACTTTCATTTAGGAACGATGTTATCTAATTTAAGTGGGGCCTTAGTAGTTGGCTTGGGGGCAGCGATTATGGCACGAGTGAAAAAAATGCCAATGATCTTGTTTAACGTTCCGGGAATGGTTCCACTGGTTCCTGGAAGTCAATCTTATAAGGCTATTTATAATTTCGCATTTGGAAGAAATAGCGTTGCACTACATTATTTAGTTCAAGTTGCAATGATTGCTGGTGCAATTGCCATGGGCTTTTTCTTAGCTGAAATGATTACGCGAATGTATTTTAAAATTAGAAAAAAATTTAAACAAAAAAGCACATAAAAAAGCTGCATAACTGCAGCTTTTTTAGTATCCGTAATTATAAGAATTTGAACTAGAATATTGAGGAGAACTATTGGTAATTCCACTTAAAGTATTGCCAGTTTCAGCTTTAGGCAAATCTAATGCTGAGCGCAAAGTATTCGTAATTTTTTGCTTTTCATCGTAACTAACAACTTCAAAATCAGAATCACCAATTTTTTTAGTAGTTCCTTGAAGATGCGTAGATTTCATATGATGAGTAGCAACCCGATATTTCATATTTAATAAAATCAAGTCATTAAAGGATAAGTCCGTTTTAAGTTGTTTTGAAAGAGAATTTAAAAAAGTATCATTCATTAAACTTTGAACTTTAATGCCTTTAAATGCTAATGTCATAATGATTTGTCGCTGACGATTTTGGCGGCCATAATCTCCTGCTGGATCGTCATCACGCATACGACAATATTGAAGTGCCATTTTACCATTCATATGGGTTTCTTTATCTTTAGTAAAACTATAGCCTCCATATGAAAAACTAAGTAATGGTTTAACATCTAACCCACCTACAGCGTTAATTAAACCTTCAAGTCCGCCCATATTGATTGTGGCATAAAAATCAATGGGAACATTTAAATATTTTTCAACGGTTTTAACCGCGGTTGCTGAACCGCCATAAGAATACGCAGAGTTCAATTTACTTGGATAGTATTGTTCATAACCATTGACAGCTACAAGTGCATCCCGAGGTAAACTTACAAGTGTCATGGTTTTATCTTGTGGGTTTAAAACGGCTACCATCATTGTATCTGTTCTTCCCTTAAAGGTTCGCCCCAAAGCACCAGTATCAGTTCCCATTAATAAAATAGAAATAGGTTTTCCTTTTTTTAATAATTCTTCCACATCACGTGTTTTTTTGACTGAATTAGGAGCATAAACAGTATCAGCGGCTTTGCGTGCTTTAACATAACGTTTATACACATAATTACCACCAACACACAAAAAGATAATTACAGTTAATAAGGTCCAAAAGAAAATGGTTTTCTTTTTTGAATGCTCATCGCTGACTTGATTTGGTTGAAACTCTTCACTTTCGAATTCTTCGTGTTGGGCTCTTTTCATTTGTGTTTCCTTTCGCAATATTGTTAATTTTTAGTGATCAGCATGTCCTAAGAAAAAGCTAACTAGTAAGATTACTAAAACAATTGTTGTAATCAAAGTATAGAAACGGTCATTTGCCTTAAAAAAAGCATATATTGAAGTGGCTATTCGTAGTACCGGTGTCAAAATTAAAAGGAAGATTCCTCCCATCATAAAAGCATACGGCCTAAGTTGAAGCATCCCATGAAAAATTGCGGTTAATGTAGTTGGAAAAGTATTGCCAGAATATCCCGTAGAGTGGGTTACAAAAAGTAAAATGTATCCAATCAACATAACAATTGCGGCAATTGCTACTCCAATGCGCATAATTTTACCGATTGCAATTTCTAGATGATCAATTTCTTGTTTTGTAGCAGATTTGTCAATTTTATTATTCATTATATTGTCACCCCAAACGCTTTAAGTGCCATTTGTAATCCTAAATAAAGTAAAATTGGAATAAAAATAATTCTAATCCAACGAGACGGTAAGTGTTGCATAATTCGACTTCCAATTGCTGAACCTACGATAATTCCAAGAGAAAGCGGAACTGCAATTTCAGGCCGAATTGAGCCATTAAAAAAGTAAATAGTGGCACTTGCAGCCGCAGTTACTCCCATCATTAAATTACTTGTTGCACTTGAAGGTTTCAAAGGCATTTTCATGGCATTATCTAAGGCCATGACTTTAAATGCACCCGAACCAATTCCAAGTAGTCCAGAAGCTAACCCGGCACCAAACATGATGGCTACGCCTCCAGGAATATTTTCAACTTCATAATCAATTTGTTGATGTAAATTTTTATCATAGTAAGAACTATTCAAATTTAATTTTTGTGCCCATTTGTCAGGTGCTGCTCGATGGAGTACCTCTTGTCCGCTACGTAATTTGCGAATCATATTGAAACTTGAAAATAAAAGTAAACAGCCAAATAAAAAGTATAAAACTGCTGGATTGAAAACACCTGTAAGCAAAGCACCTACGATTGCTCCAATACTTGTTGCAATTTCAAGAAACATGGCAACGCGTAAATTTAAAACATCATCTTTTAAAAAGGCAATTGTAGAGCCTGAACTAGTTGCAATAACTGCAATAATACTTGCTCCAATTGCATATTTAATATTTAGTCCCATTCCTAAGGTAATAATTGGTGTAATAATCATTCCTCCACCAATTCCTAAAATAGCTCCCATTGTGCCGGCAAATAAACCAACAAGGAGCATCAACAAAGCAGTATACATAAAAATCCTTCCCTCAATTATTATAAGTAAATCGTAACATTAAATTTTCGCAAAGAAAAATATTAATTCATTGAAAGTGTTATTCAAAAATTATATAAGTAAAATGGAGAGGTAAAAAATAATATTTGGAGATATGTTATGAATTTAAAACAATTAAAATACTTTGCAACTGTTGCTGAAGAAAAGCAAATTACGGCCGCAGCGAAGCGATTAGATATTGCCCAACCACCATTAAGTTACCAACTTAAACAGTTGGAAAAAGAACTGGGAGTACAATTGATTCAGCGAACTTCTCATGGAATTCGATTGACTCCAGCAGGAACTACTCTTGAAAAATACGCACATCAAATTTTAGACTTAACCAAAATTACAGAACAAAAAGTTAAGCAAGTTAATGACGGTTATTTAGGACTATTAAGAATTGGGATGACCTCAACAAGTGGAGGAGTTATTCCAAATAAAAGTTTGCCGGAATTAACGGCTTCATATCCCAATGTACGTTTTGAAATTCAAGAAGGAAATACGTATGAATTACTTGATTTATTGCATCAACATTTAATTGATATTGCAGTTGTAAGAACTCCATTTAATACTGAAGAATTACAAGTGCGTTATTTTGATTCAGAACCAATGGTGGCAGTAGTGCCAAGTGCATGGCAAAACGAAGTAGTTGGATTAACGAGTTTAAATATTGAAAAATTAAGTCATTTGCCATTAATTGTATATCGAAGATTTAAAGTCATTATTACAGATTCATTTGAACATCGAGGTATTCAACCATTTATTGCGATGGAATGTGATGATGGCAGAACATGTATTAATTGGGCACAAAAGAATATGGGGGTAGCACTTGTTCCCCAAACTTGTGCTCAAAGTTACGCCGATAAAGGTGTAAAATTAATTCCAATTGCACATGAGGCGTGGAAAACTCAACTTGCATTAGTGTGGAACAAACGTAAAAGTATTCCTTCAATCCTAAAAAAATTTATAAATTGTTATAAAAATGATACAATCGAATCAGAGAAGGGATGAAGGATTAAATGACTTATTATTGCGAAAAATGTGGTCATAAAATTGACGAAAATCAAAAGGTTTGTTCATTTTGCGGAGCAGTTCAAAAACGGCTAACATCAGATGATTATGAAACTAAGTCATGTAAAAAATGTGGGAAAAAAATTTATGTAAATGCCAATTTTTGCCCATATTGTGGTACTGATCAGGCAATTTTAGATTTAAATAAAGATCTTTCAGTAAAAAATGACGACGAAGAAACCGATCATAATAATGCTGAAAATTTAACTGCACAACAAAAAGAAGCTCAAAAACAATTTCTTAATGATCAAGAACAGTTAGGAGAATTTTTAAAGCAATTAACAGATGCAGGTATAAAATATAAGGTTGAAAAAACTAAGGATCGAAATGAAAATGCTCACCCAGGATTAATTGTCTCAACTAAGTTAATCTTTAAGGATATGTTTAAAATTAATAAACGGCTTGGAATCAATGACTTTTGGTGGGGTGTAGCCGGATTAACTTTAATTATGATTGCCACATCAATAGCTACAGGAGAAATAATTGCAATTAGTGGGCTTCACTTGACAATGAAACACTTGACAGCAATTGCAATGGTTATTGCAGTTGCTTATAACTTTATTTTGACGACAGCCATTTGGCGACGAATTCATGATATTAACTTACCAAATTGGATAATGTTATTAATATTGATTCCGTTTGGTTCAATAATGCTTTGTTTGATTTGTCTTTTAGGTCCAAATTTAGATAATAACCCATATACATTTGATGTAAAAGATTATAATAATCGTAATCGATAAAAATGAACTTGCTTTTTTGAGTAATAAACGTGATAATAGATAATATCGAAGAGAGGTCGCGAAGATCAATAGTAACTAAATGGAGCTACTAAAGTAGCAAGGAAATTTAGCGAAAGGGTGATTCGCCGAAGAAGTGATTTGCTTTAGAAGATCATTTCTGGGACATGATTTAAGAGATCATGGACTGTCGCAGTTAAAACATTGCGGAGCGCTATCGAGAGTCTATTATTTTTTGAAAGATATCATTTAATCTAACAATTATCTTAGTAGAATTTCAATAGCGCACTTTATATGGTGTGCTTTTTATTTTGCTTTGTAGTGATTTGAGTTGTGCTCTTTGATCGAAAAATTAGGAGGTCTGAATTATGGCAGAAGACAATCAAATTAAGCGATCATTGAAAACACGGCACTTATCGATGATTGCCTTAGGTGGAAGTATTGGAACGGGGTTATTTGTTGCAAGTGGATCAGCAATTGCTAAAGCCGGTCCGGGAGGAGCAATTATTGCTTATATCGGAATTGGCGCAATGGTATATTTTTTAATGACTTCACTTGGTGAAATGGCAACTTACATGCCTGTATCAGGTTCATTTGCAACTTATGCACGGAAGTTTGTTGATCCTGCATTAGGATTTGCAATGGGATGGAACTATTGGTTTAACTGGGCAATTACAGTTGCAGTTGATGTATCAACATGTGCATTGGTTTTGAAATTTTGGTTTCCACATATTCCAAGTTGGATTTTTAGTTTATTTGCATTGGGACTTGTTTTTTTAATTAACGCAATTTCAGTTAAATCTTTTGGCGAAACAGAATACTGGTTATCATTAATTAAAATTATTACTGTCATTATCTTTTTGGCAGTTGGAGTGTTAACAATTTTTGGAATTTTAGGTGGTCATGCAGTTTATTTAGAAAACTTTACGTATAAAAAGGCGCCTTTTGTAGGTGGAATTCCGGCAATTTTGAGCGTTTTTGTTGTGGCTGGGTTTTCATTTCAAGGAACTGAATTAGTTGGTGTTACAGCCGGTGAATCTGAAAATCCGGCTGAAAGTGTTCCTAAAGCAATTAAACAAGTTTTTTGGCGGATTTTACTTTTTTATATTTGTTCAATCTTTGTGATTGCCGCAATTATTCCATATACTAGCAAGTATCTTTTAGGATCAAGTGCAACCGATGTAGCAATTAGTCCATTTACTTTAGTTTTCAAAAGAGCCGGGTTAGCGGCGGCAGCTAGTGTAATGAATGCGGTTATTTTAACATCGGTATTATCCTCTGCTAATTCTGGAATGTATGCTTCTACCCGGATGCTTTATTCAATGGCACAAGATGGAGATGCTCCTAAAATTTTTGGGAAAGTCAATAAAAGAGGAGTTCCTTTTGCAGCTTTATTAGGAACAACCTTTGTTGGATTATTAACATTTTTAACAAGTATTTTCGGAAATCAACTATATCAATGGTTAGTAGCTGCTAGTGGTTTGACTGGCTTTATTGCTTGGATTGGGATTGCCGTTTCACATTATCGTTTTAGAAAAGCATATCTTGCTCAAGGTAAAAGTCTAGATGACCTTGTTTATAAAGCGAAATGGTTCCCATTAGGCCCAATTTTGGCATTGATTTTATGTATTTTAGTTATTATTGGTCAAGATTTACAAGCAGTTGCTAATTTTGATTGGAAGGCAATGCTAGTTACTTACATGTCAATTCCACTTGTATTAATTCTATTTTGCTATTATAAAATTAAACATCATACTCACTTGATTCCATTAGAAGAAGTTAATTTATCGACAGTTGATATTAAAAATGATTTTGATGAAGAAGACCAAACTTTAATTGAAGATCATTAAAATGACTTGCAGAATAAAGTGGAAAAGATTAAAATATTAATGAAATAATTAAACAGCATAGATCGCCATAAGTAAGCATTAAGAGAAGCGGTGGGTGGTGTAAACCGTTGCTGAAACTCCAGCGATTTGTTGAATGGGCAGGTAATGCTGCACGGGATTTGACCGTTATCATTTTAAAGTGTACACAATTTTTGTGTAAATTTGGGTGGTACCGCGAAATAGTCTTTCGTCCCAGAGGGGATGAAAGGCTATTTTTTTAATTATTTTAAAAAATATAGTAGGAGGCAAGGATATGTTAGATATTCGTGATATTAGAAAAAATCCTGATGAATATAAAAAACGTTTAGGAACTCGGGGAGTTAAGCCTGAACAAATTGATGTATTATTAGAAAAGGACAAGGAACGTCGTGACTTATTAGTTGAAGCTGAATCATTAAAGAAACAACGGAATGAAGTTTCAGCAAAAATTGCACAAGCAAAACGGAATAAAGAAGATGCAACTGAACAAATTGTAAAAATGCGCGAAGTAGGTGCAAAAATTAAGACTTTAGATGAAGATTTAAATCGAGTAGAAGCTGAAGAAAATGATATGGCTTCACGCTTACCTAATCTTCCAAATCCTACAATTCCAGTTGGAGAAGATGAAAAAGAAAATGTAGAGTTACGTAGAGTTGGTACTCCTAAAAAATTTAGTTTTGAACCTAAAAATCACTGGGAAATTGGTGAAAATTTAGGGATTTTAGACTTTGAAAGAGCAGCTAAAGTTTCAGGTGCACGTTTTGTTTATTATGTTGGTGTCGGTGCAAAATTAGAACGAGCAGTTTATAACTTTATGTTAGATCAACACGCTAAAGAAGGATACACAGAAGTTATCCCACCATATATTGTAAATGCTAATTCTATGTATGGGACTGGACAATTCCCTAAATTTAAAGAAGATGTATATCAAGTAAATGGAGAGGACATGACATTAATTCCAACAGCAGAAGTGCCATTAACTAACTATTATCGTGATGAAGTCATTCCAACAGAGAAATTACCAGTGTACTTTACTGCACTATCACCATCATTTCGTTCTGAAGCAGGAAGTGCCGGAAGAGATACTCGTGGTTTAATTCGAATGCACCAATTTAACAAAGTAGAAATGGTTAAATATGTAAAGCCGGAAACTTCATATGACGAATTAGAAAAAATGACAAACAATGCATGTGATATTCTTGAAAAATTAGGATTGCCATATCACGTAATTACATTATCAACTGGAGATATGGGCTTTAGTGCAGCAATGACTCATGACTTAGAGGTATGGATGCCAGCTCAAAATAAATATAGAGAAATTTCAAGTTGTTCAAATTGTGAAGCATTCCAAGCACGCCGCGCACATATTCAATATCGTGATGAAGATGGTAAGTTGCAATTTGTTCATACTTTGAATGGTTCAGGATTAGCAGTAGGAAGAACGGTTGCTGCTATTTTAGAAAATTATCAAAATGAAGATGGAAGTGTTACAGTTCCAGAAGCATTACGACCATACATGAATGGACTAGAGAAAATTACTAAAGAAAAATAACAGTTATGGAAAAGAAATTGTAATATAAGTTACAGTTTCTTTTTTATGTTAATTAAATTTAATAGGATGACCTAAAATTGTAATTTATTAAATTTTTTTGAAAAAAGCATTGACCAATACTTTTAATCCTGGTAATATATAACTTGTTCGCAAGTGATGATTAATAAATTATTGATGAGCGATAAAAAAATTATTGACAGCTTTATCAGTTGATGATATAATTAAATAGTTGTCTTTGAAACAGATAATTGTAGATCTTTGAAAACTGAATAACGTTTCGATAAACAAATGTGCAGGGCAATTCATGAAAATGAAATGCAAACATATTTGCGAAGTCAATTCGCTAGTAAATGAGTCACAAAACTTTTTAAA
>NZ_JBSJYT010000007.1:0-85180 GCF_053711055.1 Ligilactobacillus sp. LYQ135
ACGGTCAAGTTGTTAAAGTTGCTTCATGGTATGACAATGAATCAGGCTTTACAGCTCAAATGATCCGTACATTAGAAAAATTTGCAAGCATGCTTTAAGATAAAGCTTGTTAGTAAGTTTTAATTTACGAATTTAAAATCTAAAAAAGATTTTTTAGAGGCGAGAAGAGGGCTTAGCCTCTGCTCGCCTTTTATTATAGTGAAATTAGCTTCAAATGCTGATCTCCACTACCAAAACTATTATTTATGGAGGGTTTTACATATGGCTAAACTTATGGTTTCTGATTTAAAAGATGACCTTAAAGGTAAAAAAGTTTTAGTTCGTGTAGATTTTAACGTTCCTTTGAAGGACGGCGAAATTACAGATGATAACCGGATGACTGCTGCTTTGCCAACAATCAACTACATCATCGATAACGGCGGAAAGGCAATTTTATTCTCACACCTTGGCCGTGTAAAAACAGAAGAAGACAAGAAGGCTTTGACATTAAAACCAGTTGCTAAGCATTTAGCAGAATTATTGAACAAGCCTGTTACATTCGTTCCTGTAACACGTGGTCCTCAATTGGAAGAAGCTATCAACAATATGAAAGACGGCGATGTATTACTTGTTGAAAATACACGTTTTGAAGATTTGGACGGCAAGAAAGAATCAGGTAATGATCCTGAATTAGGCAAGTATTGGGCTTCATTAGGTGACGTTTTCGTAAACGATGCATTTGGTACAGCTCACCGTTCACACGCATCAAATGTTGGAATTGCATCAAATATGGAAAAAGAAGGTAAGAAAGCCGCTGCTGGTTTCTTATTAGAAAAAGAAATTAAGTTCTTAGGTAACGCAGTTGACAATCCAAAACATCCATTTGTTGCAATCTTAGGTGGTGCTAAAGTATCAGATAAGATTGGTGTTATCAACCACTTATTAGACAAAGCCGACAAGATCATTGTTGGTGGTGGGATGGCATACACATTCTATGCTGCTAAGGGCATTAAGATTGGTAATTCATTAGTAGAAAAAGATAAAATCGAATTAGCTAAGGAAATCATGGAAAAAGCTGGCGACAAGTTAGTACTTCCAATCGACAACGTTTGTGCTGAAAAATTCGATAACGATGCTCCAACAAAAGTTGTTGAAGGTGACATTCCTGATGGCTGGATGGCATTAGATATCGGTCCTAAATCAATTGAATTATTCGAAAGTGTCTTGAAAGATGCTAAGACAGTTGTATGGAATGGACCTATGGGTGTATTCGAAATGCCTAACTTTGCTAAAGGTACATTAGCAATTGGTAAGTTCTTAGGTACATTGACAGACGCTACAACAATCGTTGGTGGTGGTGACTCAACAGCTGCTGTTAAGAAATTAGGTGTAGCTGACAAGTTAACACACATCTCAACTGGTGGTGGCGCATCACTTGAATATCTTGAAGGTAAGACATTACCTGGTATTGCCGCTGTATCTGACAAATAATTAAATGATACACAAGAGGTTGGGTTTGTTCACAACCTCTTTTATAATGAAAGGATGAAAAATATGCGTACTCCAATTATCGCAGGAAACTGGAAGTTAAACAAAAATCCAGAAGAAACAGCTGAATTTGTAAATGCTGTGAAAGCACAATTACCACAAAGTACAGATGTTGAAACATTAATCTGTGCTCCAGCAGTTGATTTACCAGCATTAATTGAAAGTGCTAAAGGTTCAGAATTACGTGTTGGTGCTGAAAACTGCTACTTCGAAAATGAAGGTGCATACACAGGTGAAACATCACCAATGGTATTAAAACAAATGGGCGTTGACTATGTAATTATTGGTCACTCAGAACGTCGTGAATACTTCCATGAAACAGATGAAGACATTAACAAGAAAGCTAAAGCAATTTTTGCTAATGGAATGACACCAATTCTTTGCTGTGGTGAAACATTAGAAACACGTGAAGCTGGTAAAGCAGAAGAATTTGTTGAAGGTCAAATCAAAGCTGATGTTGAAGGTTTAACAGCTGATCAAGTTGCTAATTTAGTAATTGCTTACGAACCAATCTGGGCAATCGGTACAGGTAAAACAGCTACTGCTGACCAAGCAGAAGAAATGTGCCGTGCAATCCGTAACACAATTGCTGATTTATATGATGAATCAGTAGCTGAAAAAGTTCGGATTCAATATGGTGGTTCAGTAAAACCTGCTAATGTAAAAGAAATTATGTCAAAAGAAGACATCGATGGTGGTTTAATCGGTGGTGCTTCATTACAACCAGACTCATTCTTACAATTAGCACACTACAAAGACTAATTTTTCAAACAATTTACGTTGAAAGTTAAGCTTAAAACAATTAAAATAGAATCTGAGGACAATTTCTAAATTGTTTATCAAAGTTAAAGGAGAGTAGAAAATATGTCTGCTATTACAGAAATTTATGCTCGCGAAGTCTTAGACTCACGTGGTAACCCAACAGTTGAAGCTGAAGTTTACACAGAAGCAGGTGCTTTTGGTCGTGGAATCGTTCCTTCAGGTGCTTCAACAGGTGAACACGAAGCTGTTGAATTACGTGACGGTGACAAATCACGTTACATGGGTAAAGGTGTTACAAAAGCTGTTGCTAACGTAAACGATGTTATTGCAAAAGAAATCATTGGTTACGAAGTTACAGATCAAGTTGCTATCGATAAAGCAATGATCGCTTTAGATGGTACACCAAACAAAGGTAAATTAGGTGCTAACGCTATTTTAGCTGTTTCAATCGCTGTTGCACATGCTGCTGCAGATGAATTAGAAATTCCTTTGTACAACTACATCGGTGGTTTCAACGCTCACGTTATGCCAACACCAATGATGAACGTTATCAATGGTGGTGCTCACTCAGCAAACAAGGTTGACTTCCAAGAATTCATGATTATGCCAGTTGGTGCAAAATCAATGAAGGAAGCTGTTCGCATGGGTTCAGAAACATTCCATCACTTGCAAGCAATCTTAAAAGAAGCTGGCAAGACAACTGCTGTAGGTGACGAAGGTGGTTTTGCTCCTGACTTTGCAAACAACGAAGAACCATTACAATACCTTGTACGTGCTATCGAAGATGCAGGTTACAAGCCAGGTAAAGACATTGCAATCGCAATGGACGTTGCTGCTTCAGAACTTTGGAACAACGAAGACAAGAAGTACAAGTTACGTTGGTCAACAGGTGAAGAATTCACAACTGCTGAATTTATCAAGTACATCGAAAGCTTAGTTGAAAAATATCCAATCATTTCAATCGAAGACCCAATTGATGAAAACAACTGGGACGACTGGGTAGCAATCACAAGCGAACTTGGTAAGAAAGTTCAATTAGTTGGTGATGACTTCTTCGTAACAAATACAGAATACTTACGTAAAGGTATCAAGATGGGTGCAGCTAACTCAATCTTAATCAAGGTTAACCAAATCGGTACATTGACAGAAACAATGGAAGCTATCGAAATGGCTAAAGAAGCTGGTTACACAGCCATCGTATCACACCGTTCAGGTGAAACAGAAGATACAACAATTGCTGACTTAGTTGTTGCTACAAACGCTGGTCAAATTAAGACAGGTTCAATGAGCCGTACAGACCGGATCGCTAAGTACAACCAATTAATGCGTATCGAAGATCAATTGACAAGCAACGTTGCAGAATATAAGGGTATCAATTCATTCTACAACTTAAGCGAACAAGCTCGTCAAGATATCATCAACAAGTAATGTTGATAAGTGAATAACCATTTGGTTTGTTCACAAAAGAGGTTGCAATTTTAATTGCACCTCTTTTTTTGGTTTTAAAAAAATGCTATAATTTTTTAAATAATGTTAATATGTGAAGAGGAAGAATTGTGTTAAAAAAAAAAGATGAATTTTTAGATTTAACGCGCTTCAAATTTATTGCCAAGGGGTTTATCGTTGGCATTATTGTTGGATTTGTAGTCAGTTTATTTCGATTTATAATTGAATTTGCATTGCACTACGTGTTAACGGCTTACCATTTTATGCGTAGTCATCCCATATATTTATTTCCATGGCTTTTATTAATGCTATTAATTGCTTTGATTAATTCACGATTAATTAAAAAAGATCCTAATATTATGGGGTCAGGAATTCCTCAAGTTGAAGGCCAACTTGCAGGTGAAATGGAAATGAATTGGTGGAGTGTGCTTTGGCGCAAATGGATTGGCGGCGTTTTGTCAATTGCCTCGGGATTGTTTTTAGGAAGAGAAGGACCTTCGATTCAATTAGGAGCAGCCGTTGGTCAAGGCATTGCTGAAAAAACGCATCATCGAGGGGCTGGAAAACGAGTATTGATTGCCGGTGGAGCAGCCGCCGGATTATCTGCTGCCTTTAATGCCCCAATTGCTTCATCATTGTTTGTTTTAGAAGAAGTTTACCATAACTTTTCGCCATTAATTTGGACAACCGCATTAAGTTCAGCGATTGCATCTGATTTTATTTCAATGAACTTTTTTGGATTAACTCCAGTATTACATTTGCATTATTTTGAATCTTTTCCAATTAAATATTATTTTCTTTTGATTTTCTTAGGGGTCTTTTTAGGATTCTTAGGGAAATTATATTCATATATGACGTTAAATATTGATAAAGTATATGCCAAAATTAAATGTTTGTCCCGAAACTTAGATTCAATTATTCCACTTTTATTAGTAATTCCCTTAGGTTTATTTTGGCCTCAAGTTTTAGGTGGCGGTAATAGTGTTGTTTTAGGAATTAGTAATTTTTGGTCAAGTACGTGGCTTTTAATTTTGCTATTTGTTGTGCGTTTAGTTTTTTCAACGATTTCATATGGATCAGGATTGCCTGGAGGAATTTTTCTTCCTATTTTGACATTAGGTGCAATTTTTGGTGCACTTTTTGGGAAAATTTGTGCTGATTTGGGTTTAATGCCAAAATGTTTAATCATTAATTGTGTAATTTATGCAATGGCTGGATATTTTGCATGTATTGGAAAGGCTCCATTTACTGCAATTCTATTGATTACTGAAATGGTGGGATCATTAAGTCATTTAATGCCACTGGCGCTTGTTTCTTTGATTTCATATACAGTTGTTGATATTATGCGTGGACGCCCAATTTATGAAGCGATGCTGGATGCACTTTTACCTGAACCAGAAGAACAAGCACAAACATCTACTTTTCAAGATCGCATCGAAGTGCCTGTTTTTGCAGGGTCATTTTTGCAAGATACTCAAGTACGTGATTTTAAGTGGCCTAAAGAATGTCTTTTAATCGCAATTCGCCGAGGTGAACGTGAACTAATTCCGCATGGTGATACGGTGATTCGAAGTGGTGATACGTTAGTAATTTTAACTTCACATGAAAATCGTGCATGGATTCGTCATCGAATTGAAGAAATTGCAAAAGAAGTTGAAAAAAAGAAACAACTGGAAAAATCAGATAATGAATGATAAAATATAAAGTGGTTTTATATAGCGGAAGAGTGAGGAGGATAAGTGAATTGTATAATACGCTCTTAACGTTACTTGTAATTGTATCAATTTTAATTATTATTTCAGTTATGATGCAACCTGCGAAGACTGATAATGCGTCATCAGCTCTTTCTGGCGGTGCAGCTGATCTTTTCAGTAAGCAAAAGCCAAGAGGATTTGAAGCCTTTATGCAAAAGGTAACTGTAGTTTTAGGAATCTTATTCTTTGCGATTGCTTTAGCTTTGGTTTATATTTCATCAAAGTAGCCCCAAAAAGAAAGGCTGTGACGTAGTTGTCGCGGTCTTTTTTTATGAAAAATAATATTTACGTGAAGATAGATGAGGAAACGAATGGAAAAACAAGAAATTATTAATGCACTATTTAAAAAATTTAACGAAGAACCTGATAAACACTTTACAGTTCAAGAATTAGCTGAATACCTTGATATGAATAAAGGTGCTCAGTTTAAATTTGTAGTACAAGCACTCACCCAAATGGAACATGATGATCAGTTAGGTTTTGATGAGGATGATCGTTTCTTTTTAAAGAAACCAATGCCACATTTTGATGGAGTTTTCCATGCAAATGACCGTGGGTTTGGTTTTGTAACGGTTGATCCAGAAGAACCTGACTTTTTCATCAATCCCCTTAATACGATGTCAGCATTAAATGGGGATGAAGTTGAAATTGAAATGGTGACTCCTGGGGATCCAGCAAAAGAAATTCGCCCAGAAGGTAAAGTTGTTGCGATTAAAGGACATGCTTTAACTCAAGTAGTTGGAGAGTTTAAGGGTGATGATGAACAAAACTTACCTACTGGTATTATTGGAACAATTCATTTAACAGATAAAAAAATGAGTAACTTACAAGTCTTTGTTGAAGACAAAGGTTTACATCCAGTTCCAGGAGAAGTTGTTTTAGCTGATATTACAGCTTATCCAAGTGCTTCATTGCCTGGAATTTTAAAAGTAGTTCCAGTTAAGGTAATTGGGAATGTAAATGATCCAGGTGTAGATATTTTACAAGTTGTGTATAAACATGATATTCCAACTGAATTTCCAGAAGAAGTCATGGAAGAAATTAGTCATATTCCAGATTATGTAACTGATGAAGAAAAAGCTGGTCGAGTAGATTTAACTGATCAAAAATTAGTTACCATTGATAGTATTGAATCAAAAGACTTAGATGATGCAGTTAATGTTTGGCAATTACCAAATGGGAATTTTCATTTAGGTGTACACATTGCTGATGTTTCACATTATGTTACTCCAGGAAGTCCATTAGATAAAGAAGCATTTGAACGGGGCACTTCAGTATATTTGACGGATCGAGTAATTCCAATGTTACCACATAAATTATCAAATGGGATTTGTTCACTAAATCCACATGTGGAACGCTTAGCAATGACTTGTGAAATGGAAATTGATCCAAATGGAAATGTAGTTGCCCACAAGATTTTCCCAAGTGTGATTAAGTCAACAGAACGAATGACCTACGTTGCTGTTAATAAAATTTTAGAATCACATGATGAACAAACTATGGAACGTTATCAAGAATTGGTTCCAATGTTTGAAGATATGGCACAATTACATAAAATTTTACTTAAAATGCGGAAGCGACGGGGCGAAATTGAGTTTGAAGATGATGAAGCAAAAATCATCTTAGATGATGACGGTCATCCAATTGACATTCAATTGCGGCAACGGGGAACAAGTGAACGCATGATTGAATCATTTATGTTAGCCGCAAATGAAACAGTCGCAGCTCACTATAATAATTTAAAAGTTCCATTTGTTTATCGGATTCATGAACAACCTAAAGAAGAAAAAATTACAGTATTCTTAGAAACACTTTCTGCTTTAGGAATTGAAGTGACGGGTCAAAAGGGTGATATTAAACCTAAGATGTTACAAAATATCTTGAAAAAAGTTGCAGGTAAACCAGAAGAAGCCATGGTTTCAACAATGCTTTTACGATCAATGCAACAAGCTAAGTATGATGTTAATCCAATTGGACACTTCGGATTAGCGGCTCGAGATTATACGCACTTTACTTCACCAATTCGGCGTTATCCAGACTTAACGGTTCACCGGTTAATTCGTTACTATGCTGAAAATGGAACTAGTCCAGAAGCACAGGAAAAATATAAAGAAAAACTTCCTGAAGTTACTAAGCATAGTTCTGAAATGGAACGACGGGCAATTGATGCTGAACGGGAAACGGATGATTTGAAGAAAGCTGAATATATGGCTGATCATGTTGGAGAAGAATTTGATGCGGTTGTAAGTTCAGTAACTAAATTTGGAATGTTCATTTCATTACCAAACACAGTTGAAGGATTAATTCATATTAGTGAAATGAAAGATGATTTCTATGTCTTTGTTGAAAAGCAAATGGCATTAGTAGGACGACGTTACAAACGGACTTTTAGAATTGGACAACCCGTACGAGTTAAGTTAATGGATGTAAATGTTGAGTTGCATGAGGTCAACTTCAAATTATTGAATCCAAAAGATGCTCCTAAAACTGATTTACTTGAAGGCGTTGAATTACCAGAATTCAAGAAGAATTTTAACCGGAAAAATGATCGCAATAAACGTGATCATCATAAACGCAACTTTGATCGTAAAGGTGGTAAAGGAAATTCACGACGTCATGATAGTAATCGTAAACGAAATAATCAAAATCGTTTTCACCACTAAAAGGTAAGAGGCGATCATTATGAAAAAACAAGCGAAAGATAATGTGCTTGCACAAAATAAAAAAGCACGGCATGACTATAATATTTTAGAAACGATTGAAGCAGGGTTAGTTTTAACAGGAACAGAGATTAAATCTGTCCGGGCTAGTCGTATTAATTTGAAAGATGGTTACGCTCAAATTCACAATGGTGAAGCTTGGTTAATGAATGTGCATATTTCAGAATATGATCAAGGTAACCGGTTTAACCATGATCCGTTGCGACCACGAAAACTGCTTCTTCATAAAAAACAAATTAATGAACTTACAGGTAAAACAAGTCAACAAGGAATTACCATTGTTCCTTTAAAAGTTTACCTAAAAAATGGCTTTGCAAAAGTTTTACTTGGAATAGCTAAAGGTAAACATGAATATGATAAGCGGGAAACGATTAAACGGCGCGATCAAGAACGCGAAATTCGCAGAACGTTAAAAAATTATGGTTAATAAAAGTAAAAGAGGCTGTGACGTAAGTCCAGCCTCTATTTCTATATCCATATAATCGTGCTCCAAAACAAACGGGCATACCCGTTTCTAGTGTTTTGTCACAACTTCTTGTTTTAGGTACAAATGGGATTTTTATCAAGTGGTGTACTTGGATCTAAAAAGCGAGTTTGTGCCCAGTAATTTAAAATTGCTAAAATGCATAAACATAAAGGTTCATGCTCGACTTGATCGATATTAATGGCTAAACGTTGGGGGACTTCCTTTAACACTTGAGTACGCATGATTTGATGATTAATCGTTGCGATTTTATATGTCATGTGTTTTAAATTTCCCCGAACAATCCAGTTCAATTTTGGTAAATAAAAAATTTCATTAGTGATGTTAAGTGGTCGGATAAAGGTACAAATTCTTTGGTGAGCTTGAATTAATTCAAATTTAGGAAACATTCCAAATTTTAACTGGTTAATGCGTGCAAGCTCATCACCATATACGGAATTGACAACAAATCGGCCATAAGAATTTCCCCAGTGACCAGTGACTAAATATACAACTTGATGATCATTATTTCTAACTGTCAGCGTGCTATTAGCGATTAAAGTTTCTATATTAATATACAATGCACGCATATCAATCACCTGTTTCAAATATTATTTTTGTGCAAGTTGTTCAAGAATTGCTTTACCAACACCATTATTGACATTTGAATCAGCTAAATGATTAGCAATTTGCTTAACTTCATCAGTTCCATTTTGCATTGCATAACTTATACCAGCAACTTTAAGCATGGAAACATCGTTATTATTATCACCAATTGCCATCACATTATCCATTGGAATGTTAAGCATATCAGCATAGCGTTGAAGAGCAATCCCTTTTTGAGCATTGATATGATTAATTTCAATATTACGTTCACCAGAAGAAGTGACGACTAATTCTGGATTGGCATTAAATTTATCTTTAAAAGGAGCTAATGCGGTTTGTCCTTTTGAACTAAAAGCGACAATTTTATAGATTGGATTATGAACATCTTCTAAAATTTCGCGGTAATTTTTAACATAGTGAATGTTAACTAACTCCATTCGTGCGGAAGCTAAACTTACGGCTAATTTAAATGGGGTATCTGGCTGAATTGAAGATAATAATTCAGCAAAGTTTTCAATTCGTTTGGATTTATCATCAGATACTACCCCTTTTTTAGTAACAACTTCAAAGTATAATCCTGCTTTTTTAAATGTTGCCATAATTTGACTAGCAACATCCGTTGGAATTGGGGTGGAATCGATCGTATGACCATCTTGATCTAAAATCAAAGCACCATTAATGGTGATCATTGGACATTTGATATTAAATTTATCAAGTAGTGGTTTTACTTCTGGATATGACCGTCCAGAAGAAACAATGAAGTGAACTCCTTGTTGTTGAGCTTTTTTGATGGCATCAGCGTTGAACTTTGAAATCGTCATTTCGCCATTTAATAATGTTCCATCCATATCAGATGCAATTAATTGAATCATGAAAACAAACCTCACTTTTGCTTATTTATCCATATTTTATCACGGACAAGTAAGGGTGACAAAGACATTTAACGAGAAAAAGAATAGGATCAATTAACATTTCCTATTAGATTATGATTTATGGTAGAATGAAAAATGATAAATGAGGTGAAAAAGATGAAAACGTTAATTCACAATGACTGGCAACAAGTATTGGAATCTGAATTTGAGAAACCATACTATGCAAAATTACGTCAGTTTTTAAAAAATGAATATCAACATCATTTGATTCATCCTGATATGTACCATATTTTTCAAGCATTTGAATGGACACCATTTTCAAAGGTTAAAGTTGTGATTTTGGGTCAAGATCCATATCATGAACCAAATCAAGCTCATGGTTTGAGTTTTTCGGTTTTACCTGGCGTTCCAGTTCCGCCATCATTACAAAATATTTATAAGGAACTGTACAATGATTTAGGAATTAAACCTGTTCATCATGGCTATTTGAAAAAATGGGCAAAGCAAGGAGTATTGTTGTTAAACTCTGTATTAACGGTTCGTGATGGTCAAGCTTTTTCTCATCGAAATAAAGGATGGGAGCAATTAACTGATGTTGCGATCCAAAAATTATCAGAGCGTCCCAAACCAGTAGTGTTTATTTTATGGGGCAAAGCTGCTCAGGCTAAGGAAAAGTATATTGATACTTCTAAAAATATTGTAATTAAGTCTGCACATCCCAGTCCATTGTCAGCCAATCGAGGATTTTTTGGGTCAAAACCATTTTCAAAAGCGAATGCGGCACTTAGAGCAATGGGAGAAAAGCCAATTGACTGGCAATTACCGGAACATGTAGATGCATCTAAAGACTAGGAGGACTAATTTATGGATTTAATTGAAAACTTAAAGGCAAAAATCAAAGGGAAAAAGATTAAAATCGTTTTTCCAGAAGGTAATGATGAAAGAATTATAAAGGCTGCAGTCCGGCTTGCACAAGATGATTTATCTGATCCAATTATTTTAGGAACTAAGGAACAAGTTGAATCAATCTTAAATGCAAATCAAATGAATTTACCTGAAAATATTGAAATCATTGATCCTAAAACTTACCCAGAAGAACAATTCAATGAAATGTTACAAGCATTTCTTGATCGCCGGAATGGTAAGAATACAGCAGAACAAGGTCGTGAATGGTTACGTAACGTAAATAACTATTTTGGCACCATGCTTGTATACATGAAAAAAGCGGATTGCATGGTTTCAGGTGCAAGTAATCCAACTGGTGATACTGTGCGTCCAGCATTACAAATTATTAAAACCAAACCAGGCGTTTCTAAGACAAGTGGTTCATTTATTATGACACGAAATGATGGTAAAGAAACTTATGTGTTCGCAGACTGTGCAATTAACATTGATCCTTCAGCACAAGATTTAGCTGAAATTGCAGTTGAAAGCATTAAGACTGCACGTTTATTTGACATCGATCCTAAAGTTGCAATGTTAAGTTTTTCAACTAAGGGTTCAGCACAATCTTCCGAAGTAGCTAAAGTAATGGAAGCAACTCAAATTGCGCAAAAATTGGCTCCAAATGAAATGATTGATGGTGAACTTCAATTTGACGCAGCCTTTGTTCCAAGTGTTGGTGAAAGTAAAGCACCAGGTTCAAAAGTTGCGGGCCACGCCAATGTATTTGTTTTCCCTGATTTAGAAGCCGGAAATATTGGTTATAAGATTGCGCAACGATTGGGTAACTTTACAGCCATTGGACCAATTTTACAAGGATTAAATCAACCTGTTTCAGATTTATCACGGGGAGCGTCTGAAGATGATGTATACCAAGTAGGAATCATCACTGCAGCACAAACCACAATGGAGTAATTCAATGCTAGAAGTTAAAGTTAATTCGGCAAATGAAACCCAAGCACTTGCTCAACGTCTTGCCAAGTTCCTTCAAGCAGGCGATGTCTTGCTTTTAGATGGAGATCTTGGAGCTGGTAAAACGACTTTTACTAAAGGATTAGCTGAAGGTTTAGGAATTAAACGCAACATTAAAAGTCCTACATTTACAATTATTCGCGAATATCAAGAAGGATGCCTTCCACTTTATCACATGGATGTGTATCGTTTAGAAGAAACTGGTGGGATGGACATGGGATTAGAGGAATACTTCGAAGGTGATGGAGTGTCAGTTGTAGAATGGTCTCAATTTGTTAATAGTGAATTACCAGCAGAGAATTTAGTGATTCACATAAAAAAAGATGAGTATCATGATGATGTGCGTTACTTAATCTTTGAACCCCATGGAAAACGATATGAAGATTTAGTGAGTGCTCTTAAAAAATAAATAATATTCTTAAAAAGATCATAACATTTGTTATGATCTTTTTGATTTTACTAAGAAACTAATCTTCCAACTTTATTCATTTTTTTGTCAAATAATTGAAAAAAGTGCAACTTTTTCATCTTAATAAAAATTTAATATTTGTAAACTATCCAAAATTAATTAGTTTGAAATGGTTAATTTTTATTTTCTAATATCTAACTTGAAGTACTATTTTTATAGTAATATCAATGTTTATACATATAAAAACATTAATTTAATAAATATTTTGAAAATCGAAATAAAGTCAAAATTTTAATATGGTATCTAAAAATATAAATATTTATCACAAAAACTATATTTGTCAACTTTGACGATTTAATGAAAAAGTGGTACTATGCTTCTGAAATTACTCGGGGTGAAAGTAATTTCAAAATTTAATTATTTTATTTTTATTAAAGGAGGAATTGATCATGGCAGGATTAATTAAGATGACACCGGATCAAATGCGTCAATATGCGCAACAATACTCAAACGGCTCACAAACAATCAATGATTTATTAAATCAATTAACAAGTTTGCAAAGCCAAATCGAAGCTGATTGGCAAGGTTCAGGTTTTGATCGTTTCAACGATGAATTCAACCAACTTCGTCCAAAAATTCAACAATTTTCACAATTGCTTGATGAAATCAATCAAAAACTTAATCAATCAGCTCAAGCAATGGAAGACACAGATAGTCAAATTGCTTCACAATTTAACTAATATTGGTTAGTTATCAAGATCATCAGTTGTCAAAGGCTGATGATTTATTACAACTTATAGTTGTTAAAAGGAAAGTAGTAGATTGTGCGGGGTATTTATTATTAAGGAGGGAAATTTATGAGTGCACCGAGAAAACACAATGTGCGCAATGTTATAATTTTGGTGGTAAGTATTGTCTTACTGCTAGTTCTTATACTTTTTGGAAGTCAAAATTTCAAGCAAAAGGCAACAAAATCTAAACACACAGCCCCTTTAAATATGGCGATCGTTAATGAAGATAATGGGGCTACATATCGAAATAAGCATTATTTGCTTGCTAAGGATTATTTGAATGGTTTAAATGTTCCAAAGGATGTCTCAATGGTCGTAGTACCTCGCGGGGTAGCTGAAAGTGGCCTTAAGAATAATACATATCAATTAGTTGTTTACATTCCCACCAATTTTTCAGCTAAAATTGTGGATGTAAATAATCCCGATCCGAAAAAATTAAACATTCAATATAAAATCAATGCTAAGAGTCAAGCGATGAAATCACGGTGTAAAGATGAAGCCCAAGATATTATTCGCGGATTAAATCAAAAGTTAGTTTCTATTTATAATCTTGGAATTATGAGTAATTTATTTGATGCACAAAATCAAGTTGCAGGAATTTACTCACGTCAAGGACAGCTAGCAGCAGCATACCGCAATGGATTGGCAAGTCCAATTTCAACATTAAGTGAAGGTTTCCCAGATTTGCAAAGTGGAACTAATGCAATTATTAGTGAAGGAAAAGCATATCAAGAAGGAATTAAGCAGGCTAATCAAGCAACTGCATTGGCTCAAGCACAACAAAATCAAAGTTTAAATACAACGCTTGCTCAAGTGATGCAAGAACAAGCGCAAAATAATCAAAATAACGCTAAGTTGGTTCAACAAATGATGGAAGTTAGCCAACAAACTACTAATGAAGAAATTCCACAAATTTTAAATACATTATCAGAACGCAATCAACAGTTAAGTCAAAGTGTTGGAAACTCAAAGGATGCTTCTGAACAATTAATCAATGGCTTTGAAGCTTATAGCAAAGGATATGAAGAGAAGATTGCAGCATTGAAGCAAGTCTTAGAAAGTACAGAAGGACAAATTAAGCCTGATGAAATTAAACCAGGTGATAGTTCAAATGCTTCAAGTGCTTCAAGTGATTTTTCTTCAGCTTCATCATCAAGTCAATCAAGTTCAAATAGTGAAATTACATTTGGTGAATATTTGAAACAAAATGATCCTGAATTGTATCAAAAGATAATGAAACAGTTAAATGATGTAAGTGATTTGAATGAACTTTATGCACAGTTATCATTTAATGGCACTATTCCAGATGAAGTGAAAAAGGGATTATCGAATGCGGATTATCAAAAAATTAAACAAAGTATTTCTGAAATTAATAGTGCTAATCGCATTTTAGAAAATAACGGATTAACAGTGAACTTTGATGGTAATTCAACTGAAGCTGATCAATTTAAAGCAGCAGTTGCTGAAGCTGAAAAAGATCAAGGAAGTCAAAGTGACGAAGTTCAAACTCAACAAATTACGTTAAGTAATTTAAATAATGTTGAAGGTGATAAGTTTACAATCGAAGTTCCTAAAAATGTAACGGTTGTCGGTGCAACTCAAGTAGCAAACCAAACTTATGAAGTAACTGGCGGAAATTCTACTTTAGATTTGAAATTGCAATTTAAGCCAAGTGATTTAAAGGGTGAAAATACTCAAATTAAGGTGACTTATAATCATAAGGAAGCTGAACCAAAGAAAGTCACGGTAACAAACCAAACAACTCAGCAAGTTACTCAAACAGTTCAGGCAGCACCAACAGAAAGTTCAAAAACAAATGAAGATTCACAAACTTCACAAGCACAGTCTTCATCAGAACAAAAATCAACTGCAAGTCAACCAGCAGCAACCTCATCGAAGACAGATACTAAAACTGAAACAGAAGAGGTTTCTAATGATAAAGATCGAAGTTTTACAATTACATTTGATTTAGCGGGAGTTTCTGAAAGTGCAATTCCAGGAGATGCTAAAGTTGCTAAAATTACTGGAGAATGGGTTGCACGTTATGAAGATGCAGCTCAAATGGCAAATGCACGCGTAAAATTAATTAAAGCAGGTGGCATTCAAGATTTAATGAATCGCAAGTTAAGTGATGTATTAAGCGATTTAGTTAACCAAGCAAATGATCAAAATAATAAAGATAATCAAAGTTTATTAGCAATTTTGAATGAAAATGAGGAACAGTTGAAACAACAAAAAGCAGAGTATGAAAAGAAACTGCAAGAAATTGGTTCAAATTCTGCTGATACTTTGGATAATGTTGATCAACAATTACAAAGTTTGGAACAGGCTCAAGATCAATTGAAACAGGCTGTTGAAAAAATGCCAAGTGATTCTCAAAATGAGTCAGCAACTTCAGCAAGTGATGATTTAACTTCAGCATTATCTGATTTAGGAAATGATGCAAGTGAAACGAATGCAAGTGCTAATGAAGACGATACAGCATTTGATAGCATTTATACGCAATTAAGTGAATTAAATAAATCACTTGGAAGTGTTCAAAATAGTGGTAAAAGCTTAAATGGTAAATCAATGAATTTACAAAAGGCATTCCAAAATGAATTAGCTAAAAGTGGCGACTTTGCCCAAGCATTTATTAACGTTTTAAATGCTGCATACAAGAACGGAGTACCAAACCAAAAATTATTAAACTTTATTACTAATCCAGTGGGTGAAAACGCAAATGAAGTTATTTCAGAACATACTCAATCATACAATATGGGATTGTGGACATTGGTATTAACAATTTTGTCATGGTTCATTGCATATGCAGTGGAAACAATGAAATATTTCCAAAGTGGCAAGTACTTCTCTAAAGCAAAGACAAAATTAAATGAGCATGCGCGCCGGTTAATTTTCTTAGTAATTAGTAGTTTAGTTACTGGATGGGGATTAGCAAAAATTTCAGTTAAACAGTTCCCAATTATTGATGCTAACCGATTACTTTGGTACTTAAGTTTTATCTTCTTGAGTATATGTATGACATTGATGTTTTACGTAATCATTCATCAAGGAAAGGTTTTCGGAACAAGTCTAATTGTAGCTGCAATTTTGAACTTTATGCTCAATCAAACTCAATTCTTGAAAAATGTAGTTTTGCAAAAACTCAATGTACTTGCATTAGTAGGTAAACAGTTGCTTAATGTTGCAATGTTTAGTTCAAGCAATGCCATTTTAGGATTAGTAGTTATGGGAGTAGTGATCATTGCCAGTGGATTGATGATTCTCTTTTTACCAGATAGAAAGCAGGAACAAATGAATGAACAAGCAATGGTTTAGAATACTTTTAAGTGCTTTGATTTCAATGGTTTTCTTGACAGGAGTAGTAACTGCAGAAACAGTTGAACGAGATCATTACAGTAATCAAAATTTAGATTTACCGCTTGATCAAATGGGGCAACAAGACAAAAAGCAACAAACTAAAAATAATAATAATCAACTTTTTCAAACCAATGAAGTTGGCGATATTGGCAAAGAACGCAGTGAATTAAAAAAGCAAGGTAAGAAAACCGTTTTTCAAAGTAAAAGCAAAAAAGTAAAGTCATATGATCAAAAGGATGTTTTTGTAAAAAAGGTAAAGTCAGCCAAAAAAACAGTTGATTATACTAAGCAAAAGCAAACTAAAAAGAAGTGGCATTTTAGTTACAAATATGTCATTTTGATCGGAATTTTAATTGGCTTAGGAATTACTTTTTGGATGGTAAGGAGCGAAAAGCGTGAACAACGAAATTCAAATCACGATCGAATTACCGAATAAAAATCAAGTTGATATTAGCGTTTCTCCAGAAATTCGCATGGATCAACTAATTGACCAAATTCAAGATATTTATGGATTGGCAAAGCGACCATATACAGTTTTAGTCACTACAAAAAACTTGGTAATTCGCGAAAACCAAACACTCGAGAAACTAAAAATTACAACGGGCGATATTTTACATTTTACGGAGGATCTCAATGAACAGTCAGCGGATTAGTTATCAATTTGATAAACAAGCATACCAATATGAATATAACCAAAAAACAAAATTATTAATTCAAAAGATTAGTCGAGCAGACATTAGTACTCAAGATTTGGATGATTTAATGTTGCTCCAATTAAAGAATGATTTGTTTTTACCAGTTGAATTAGATTGGCAAGAAGATGTTCTTAAGATGAAAAGCGAATTGCCGGTTGGATATTTTGCGCCTGAAGTACGTGAACAAAGTACGAGTCAGAAGTTGAAGTTATTAATGAATTTATTACCTTTGCAACGAATTTTATCTGACGGTAAGATTACTACTTTTGTTCATCCTAATAATATCTACTTAGATTATAATGGTAATCCGAAATTGATTTATCGGGGAATTGTCGGCTTAATGCCAGGAACAACTCCAAGTAACCAAGAACTTTTACGTCAATTGAAGTGTCTTGCGGGCTATTTGTTTACAAAATATTCATTTGATGATTTGTATAATGGATTGTTGCCTGAAATCAGCAAGCAAAGTAAGTTTTTACAAGATTTACTCGCAATTGATGACTTTGCGACTTTAGAGCAATTTTTAACTACGACTTATGCTAAGTTAAGTGCAGAAGAAAAACGTAAAGAAATTAAAGTTCCTCGGAAAAAATTCATGCTTTTTAAACAATTAGCGTTATGGTTAGGAATTGCCTTGATTTTAACTTTGATTCCATTGGGATACTTATTAATTAGTAAAGTTCCTACTGATACGGCATTTTTAAATGCTAACCGTGATTTTTTGGCACAAAATTACGATAAAACCATCACAGATTTAGAACATGTCAAGATTAGCAAACTTGGCAAAACACAAAAATATGAGTTGGCATATTCTTATGTTCAAGGTAAGGGATTTGATAATACCCAACGGAAAAATATTATGAAAAACATTACCTTGCAATCAGATTTAAATTATCTTGATTTTTGGATCATGGATGGACGAGGAGACTTAGATGATGCACTCGCAACAGCTAAGCAATTACAAGATTCAAACTTAATCATGTATGCATTACTTGAAAAAATGGACAGTGTCAAAAATGACAAGAAATTAGATGCAACTAAGCGAGAACAACAACTTGAAAAGTTGCAAAAAGAATATGATAAGTACAATAAAAAGTTAAACAGTAAACAAAATTCAAGCAGTACGACGGCAACAACCCCAAGCGCGGGTGAATAAAATGGAAGGAAAGATAACTGATGAAACTATATGATTTCTTCATTGCGAAAGAATTATATATTGCTAATCAAGTTGGAGCGGATATTCAAGTTGAAGAACCAGTTCAACTTACATTGACACGAAAAGATGTAAAGGATAATTGGACATTACACATTTTAGATGGGGATGTAATTGTTAACTATTTTTATCCTGAAGAAAAGAAAGTTGAATTGGTTTCAGGTTCAATTTTACAACTAGGTGATACGACTTTACGCATTTATCCTGATGAATTGCATGTTGTGGAAGGAAATGTGGAAACAAACTTGACTGAAATTAAAAAATCAAGTCATGTTTTACCAAATGAGTATCCAGATTATCATCGCTCACCTCGGATTATCAAATTGCCACCTGAAGAAAAGGTAACTGTTGAAAATCCGCCAGCACCGATTCAAAAGAATAGTCAAAGTCTTTTAAAGACGATTATTCCACCATTAGTAATGGTTGGAGTCAGTATCGTGATGGCATTAATTCGGGCAAATGCGCTTTTCATGTTGATGTCATTAGCAACAACGACAGTTACAGTAGTTTTTGCAGTTATCGAATACTTTAAAAATAAGAAAAAGTATAAGCATGATACTAAAGAACGGGTTATTAAATACAATGAATACTATGATCAAAAGGTAAAAGAAATTTACCAGTTACAACGAAAACAACGTGAAAATGCTTTTTACCACTATCCATCACCACAAGAATTATTTAAGATGGTGGATCAATTTAGTTCACGAATTTATGAAAAAAAGGCAGATGATTTTGACTTCTTAACTTACCGGCTAGGTTTAGGTGATGTTGAAACTTCAGCTAAAATTACCAATAGTAGTAACGGTTCAATTGATTTAGATGATCCGTTAATGGCTAAAACATATAAATTAATCAATACGCACCAAATTTTACATGACATGCCAATTACTACTGATTTAATGCATCAACCAGTAGGATATATTGGACCTAAAAACTTAGTAATTGAACAGTTGCAATGGATGCTATGCCAACTAGCAACATTTCAAAGTTATCATGATGTACGGTTTATTTCAGTTTTCAATGAAAATGATTTTGAAAAATGGGCATGGTTAAGATGGCTTCGCCAATTTGAATTACCAGAATTAAAAATGCGTGGTTTTGTATTTGATCAAAAGAGTCGTGATACAATCATGAACTACTTAAATCAAGTATTAAAAGACCGCCAAAATGAATTAAACCAAACTAATGAAAATGAACAAAAGAAAATTAAGTTTGCTCCACAATTTGTATTGATTGTTGAAGATGAACAATTAATTTTAGATCACGGTATCATGGAAATTTTAGGTGATGAACCTGAAAAACTAGGTGTTAGTTTAGTTTATGTTAAAGATGTTATGAGTAGTTTGCCAGAAAATATTAAAACCGTAATTGATATTCGCGATCGACATACTGGTGAATTAGTGATGGAACAAGGTAAACTTTTGCAAAAGAAGTTTAAGTTAGATCACTTAACATCAAGTAAACAACGCTTAATGCCACGGCAATTAGCAAGTTTAAATCACTTAGAAACATTAAAGAGTGCTGTTCCTGAAAAGCTAACTTTCATGCAAATGTATGATGTTAAATCAGTTGAAGAGTTACACATTGAACAAAGATGGCAAGAACATTCTCCATATAAAACTTTAGCGGCTCCTTTAGGTGTAAGTGGACCTGATGAAATTGTTGATTTAAACTTGCATGAACGGGCACATGGACCTCACGGATTAATTGCCGGAACGACTGGTTCAGGTAAATCTGAATTGATTCAAAGCTACATTTTAAGTTTAGCAGTTAACTACCATCCATATGATGTCGCCTTTCTTTTAATCGACTACAAAGGTGGGGGAATGGCTAACTTATTTAAAGATTTACCACACTTAGTAGGAACAATTACTAACTTAGATAAAAATCAAAGTTTGCGGGCATTAGAGTCAATCAATGCAGAGTTGAAGAAACGACAACGTTTATTTGCAAAATATGAAGTTAACCACATTAACGCATACCAAAAGAAATTTAAAGAAGGAATTGCTAAAGAACCAATGCCACACTTATTTATGATTTCTGATGAGTTTGCGGAATTAAAATCTAACCAACCAGACTTCATGGATGAGTTAATTTCAACCGCACGGATTGGACGTTCTTTAGGGGTTCACTTAATTTTAGCGACTCAAAAACCAGCTGGGGTTGTTAATGACCAAATTTGGTCAAACTCAAACTTCAAGATTTCTTTGAAAGTTGCTGACCGCGAAGATTCAATGGAAGTTTTGAAAACGCCTGATGCTGCAAGCATTACATTGCCAGGACGGGCATATTTAGAAGTTGGTAATAATGAAATTTATGAATTATTCCAAAGTGCTTATAGTGGAGCGGCTTATCGTCCAGATGAAGACGAAGATAGTAATCAAAGTTTCTTGATTAAAAAAGTTGATCGCATGGGACAAGAACATGTGATTAGTCAAGATTTAAGTGGACTAGATCAAACGGGACATGTTGATAAGGTACCAACTCAATTAGAAGCAGTGGTTGGTCAAGTCAATAAGCTTTTCACTGAAAGCGACGCCCAACCACTTGCACAACCATGGTTGCCACCATTAAGAAAACGAATTAAGTTATCTGATTTACGTGAAATTAAAGAATCAACTGGCAAAAACTTAAAAGTTACGGTTGGACAAGTTGATATTCCAAGTGAACAAGCGCAACGATCAGTTGAAATTGATTTAAGTGAAGACGGTAATATTGGTTTATATTCAGCTTCTGGATATGGTAAATCTACATTCTTACAAACATTAGTTATGGAATTAGTTCGCCAAAATACTCCAGAAGAAGTCAACTTCTATTTACTTGACTTTGGAACAAATGGGTTAATGCCATTGCGGAATTTACCACATGTAGCTGATTTCTTGGCCTTAGGTGAAGATGAAAAGATGCGCAAATTTATTAAACGAATCAATCAAACAATGAAGCAAAGACAAGCAATGCTTGGAAAACATTCAGTAGCTAATATTGAGATGTATCAACAAATGACTGGCGAAATTGTTCCAGAAATTGTAGTAGTTGTGGATAATTTTGATGGTGCAAATGATTCAAAATTTAGTGAACAATTCTTAAATACAATGGTTAAAATGACCCGTGATGGAAATAGTTTAGGAATTCACTTAGTTGCAAGTGCTTCAGCTGCACGAGCAATGCATTCAACTTTAATCAATAACATTAAACGAAGAATTGCACTTAAGCAAAATACAGACGATGATTTATATCAATTAATTGGTAAGACTAGATTAGACATTGATGATATTCCTGGTCGTGGAATGATCGTACTGGATGAACCACGAATTTTCCAAACAG
The DNA here is from genome assembly GCF_053711055.1 of Ligilactobacillus sp. LYQ135. Taxonomy (NCBI): domain Bacteria; kingdom Bacillati; phylum Bacillota; class Bacilli; order Lactobacillales; family Lactobacillaceae; genus Ligilactobacillus; species Ligilactobacillus sp. LYQ135. The sequence goes on from NZ_JBSJYT010000007.1 coordinate 21,857, forward strand.
CACTTCCTGTGGATGGAAATGATGATGTTGAAATTATTAGCAATTTACGTAATGAAGTAGATGCAATTAAAGATAATTGGCATGGACAATTACCTGATCCAATTCCAATGATGAAAGATCAGTTATTTGCAAATGACTTCTTTAAACGCAATGATGTGCAAAAAGCATTGTCAGATCAAAAACTACCAATTGGTTTAGATTACGAAGATGTAGAAGCCGTTGTGTATGATCCAGAAGAACATGGAAACTTGTTGTTAATGGGAAATCAAGCTAAGAGATTTAAACCTCTTAAGATGGCAATTGGAGATTCAATGATTAATGGTAGTTCAGTTTGGGGAGCATCAATTATTATTGATAGTGGAAAAATATATTCAGATCGACCAAATGTGTCAGGATTTTATAATAATGATACGGATATTAAAGAATTTAAAGATAACTTGATTGAAATAATTCAAGATGATAATGCTAAAAATATTGATAAATGGTCATATATATTTATAACTGATATGCAAAAATTTGTAGATATTACAGGAATCTTGTCTAAAGATCTTGAGTTTATTTTGAAAAAAGCAAATGATGCACATATTGCTATTATTGTTAGTGCAGATAGTTCATTTATTACAAGTGATTTCACAGGTAATGGAAACATTTTGAAAAACTATATGAAGACAATGGTTTTAGCAATGCGTAAACAAGATCAGCATATTGTTGAAGCAAGATTTGATCAAAATGAAATTGATCCTGAAATTGGTGTTGTTTGGGCTGAATTTGAACGACAATTTACAAAGACAAAAATTATTGATGAGGAGTAGGTAATATGAGTGGAGAAATTAAGGTCAATAAAGAAACATTGCATAACATAGCCAATAGCATTAGGACAGCGTTAAATGACTTAGATTCTTCGGGAATTGTTAAAGATGAGTCAACGACAATTAAAGGAAATTCAAATGCAAAAGATGCTATTGATAAAGTTCCTAAAATTATTAATGACGTAAAAGATGCTTTAGAAAGTTATTCTAAAAATTTAGATGGATATGCAGATGCAATGGAAGAAACGGACAATAACACATATAAGTAATTGAGGTAAAAAATGGATAAAAAGGATATTAGCTTATTGTTAAAAGAAAGACATCAATTAGAAGATTCATATAGTGATATGAAAAAAGAATCTACGGCACTTGATGAATTAATTGATAATAATCAATCCGTTAAAGCGCAACAAATTGAGGGAAATTTGAGAGAAGAAGGAGAACTTCTTCATAGTAGATATTCAAATGAAATATTAAATATTAATAATAAGATACTAGATAATTATAATCAGATAAATAGTGTATTATTTTCACGACAAGAAAGTTTGAAAGAAAAAATTCGTAAAACTAAAAAGGACTTGCAAAATATTAGTGAGCAAATTATAAAGCAAAAAAAGGAGGAAGATAACGATGGTAAAGATGAAACAAGGTGATTCAGACACTCAAGCTAATAGCTGTCTAACAACATGTCAAAATTTGTCAGTAGCATTAGATGGAGTTATACAAACTCTTAATCAAATTGGATCAGCCGATGTAAAGGGGAATGCTGCTGACAGTGCTAAAAGTTTTGCCACAAGTGTTGCTATTCCTTTAGTTGATCAAACTAAAAATTTGTTAAACGTGATTCAGTCAGATGTGCAGGACTTTCCTAATAAATACAGAAGCAAGGTTGATAGCAAAGATTGGTCAACTAGTAAATTACAAAAATTAATTAATAATTGTGAAACGCAAATAATAAAACAACAATTAAGTATGAGTTTAGCAAGTGCAGCTTTTGCTACTAATCCGACACCATCTAAAGATTCAACTAAAGTTTTAGATAGCATGCAAGATAACATTGATGCACTAAAGAAAAAGAAGAAGAAATATCAAAAAATACTGAAAAAATTAAATAAATTTAATGAAAGTTCTCCTTCAATATTTTCCGATGTAAAAGATTTAAATAAAGCAGTTTCACAAGGTTGTGTAGATGTATCTGGAAATTATACTAGTGGAAGTTATCAAACACCTAAAGACTTAGATTGGAAGGATGTAGGAAAAGGAGGAGATAAAGACGTTTATAAGGTAAAGAAAGTTAAAAAGACAAGCGAAAAAAGTACACAAGATATTATTATAGGATTAATTCCTAATAGTGAATCAAAAACAAAGAAAAAAATAAAAACAAAACTTCCGAAAAGTTGGAATAAAGACTGGGATTATAAAAAATTTGAAAGAACTTTTTTTAAAAAAGCCACAAATGATTTAAATGAAATTAATAAAATTGATAAATTTAGTAATATAAGAGATGGATTTGATGAAGTAGTAGGAGGAGTATTTAAACCAGTAAAAGATACTATTAAAATTTTCGATGTTGCTGAGGTAGGTCAAAATTTTAATAAAAGAATAAAAAAGGGAGAACCTGTAGTTGAAGCATTAGGTCGTACAGTGGTTGCATTTGCAGGAACTAAAGTAGCAGACTTAGCAGGAGGAGTTGCTGGAAGAATTGGTGGTGGCGTAATTGGAATGACGATTGGAGGTGTTATTGGATCAGTCGTTCCAGGAGCAGGTACAATGCTAGGAGCAGAAATTGGAGCAGAAATTGGATCTACCATCGGCGGAGTCTGTGGATCTGTTAAAGTTTCTAATGTAGCAAGTAAAGAATTAAATAAGGATATTGAATAATGAAAAATGAAAAAGATTATGTTTTATTAGTATATACAGTATTTGGAATTGAATTATTAATTAATATTTTATTTATGATTTTTTATAAAAAAATATTAAATTGGGATCAATTAACTTTTGATGGTGGTATTGAGTCTAGTATAAAATCAATAGGAATAGGTTTGATTCCCATTGTAATTGTTAGACTTGTTATTGAAATTAGAATTATTAAAGATAAAGTTAACAAGTCCTTAGTATGGTGTTACTTAATTTTAATCTTAATGCTTTGTTGCTTGTATGGTGCTATGTTAGCTGTTGTAGATACAATTTGTAATATAGTAAATTTTAATAATGTTGTAGAATATACTTTTTGGATTACAGTTGTAATTTTTATGGGCATGACTATTGGAGGATATTTTACTCAAAGGAAAAATTATAATCATCCAATTTTAAATAATGTTTTTATAGGTTCGTTTATTATTTTTGTATTTAATATGTTTTGGGGCTGGAATTGGGTGAATATAATAATAGATATTGTAGATTTAGTAATAGTTTCATTATTTATATATTTGGATACAATAAAAATAAAACAACATGCAAAGGAATTAACACAAATTAATAAGACAGGCAGAATACTAAATATATTAAGAGACGCAACTGACATTTATGAAGATTTTATCTTTATATGGATTGATTTAATTGATTTGATATTTGAATCAGCGGATGATTGATATTAAAAAATGCAGTTATGATTGCTGAAAAATTTTTAGTGAAAGTGATTTAGAAGATTATGAAAAATTTGGCATCACTCTTAGTTGAAATACTAGACTATATTACAATCAATTTAGACATAGGTTTTGATACTGCAAGCAAAGAAGGATAAATTAAACAAAAATAATGTATAGTGGAGGAGAACTTTAGAATGTCGAATTTACCAATCGGATCAATAGTTAAATTGAAAAATTTTGACCTATTAGTTATGATTACTGGAAAGTTCCCACTAATCAAAGTTAAGAATAATTATGAATATTATGATTTTCGTGGACAAATATATCCCATCGGAGATATTGGTCAGAAGGAAACGTACTGCTTTAATATTGAAGATGTAGATAAAACAGTCTATAAAGGATATATTTCTGAAGAAAATGTAGTTTTTGATGAATTTTTGCAAAGCTATATTGAATTGTATAACCTAAAGAAAGCTAAAATCGATTATCATGAATTACAAGATGGTGGAGTCTATAGTTTAGATAGAGCCGCCAAGAAAGATAATAATAGTAATAAAAGTTCTATTAATAAATTATTTAATTAGAAAGGAAGATAAAAAATGGAATTTTTACCAATTGGAACAATCGTAACATTGAAAAAAAGAGAAATTAATCGTAAGGCAATGATTATCTCGCGTTTACCATTGATGCAACGTGGCGATGAAGTCGGATATTTTGATTATGGTGCATGTGTTTATCCTGATGGAAAAGCAACGCAGCAGGATTATTTTTTCAATCAAGAAGATATTGATGAAGTTATCTTTAAAGGATATACAGATGATGAGGATAGTCGTTATCAAGAACAACTTAATAAAGGATTGGAAAATGTTCAATATCCTCACTTTCACTTAGATTAATTTCAACATTTAGGAGGAAATGAAGTGAATAAGGTAAATGAAACAGGGAAAATAGGTTTTGATCAAGCATGGAAAGATATGTGGAAAGGATACTTTGATTTTAAAGGAATTTCTACTCGTGCAGGATTTTGGTGGACTGCTTTATTTTATTTAATTGGCATCTTTTTAGCTGGATTTATTGGAGGAAGTTTAATGGGAATTTTTAGTGAGTCAGATATAGGTAAAATAATTTACTATATTTTAGCTATTATGATTATAATTCCATTATTGGCAACAGCAGCTCGGCGATTTAGAGATATAGGATTAAAAGAAGGACTGATTATTGTACTTATTATAGCTTATATAATTCTTAAAGTTTTAATTTATATAAATTACTCGTTGGTATATTTTGGAGTTATCTATAATATTGCAATAATTATTCTTTTATGTATGCCAACAGGAAAATTTAACAAAGAATAGTTAACTTTATGTAATTCTATTTTGATCACAGTTTGAAAAAAATTTAGTGGCTAATATTGTGATATGTCAACAAATGATCAGTAAAATTGTTCTAGAAATTACAGCATTTGTGGATAATCTTAATATTAACTTAGGTGCACTAGTAGACGTAAATGTTTCAATCAAGTATCCATCGATTTGATATTTTGATAAAGACAAACTGTTAAAAACTTTAGTGATAAATTTTGTGCTATAAAATAAAGGATATGAAAAAAATGAAGCAAATTAAATATCGAGGATATATTTACTGGATATTAATGGTTTTAGGAGTATTTATAGGAAATTTATTTGATAAAGTAGATAAAGTAACTTTTTTTGTGCTTTGTTTATAGTTATCTTTGAAATTATAGGAAATGCTATAGGTCAATTAATAATGTGGGTAACTTTAAATAATTCAAAGAAGTTTATAATTATTAAAGGAAAACGAAATTTTTTGATTTTATATATGTTATTGTGGACAGGACTTTTTCCGTTTCCAACTTTTGTTGAAGGACTTCGGCTAAATATTCCAGTCATGTCAATAATTGAAATTCCATTGCTTATATTACTTCTTGTAAATCAATTCAGATGGGTAAATTATTGTATTAAAAAATGGAAAATTGATAATACTATTACGTCATAATTAATAAAATAAATATAAAACATTTAATAATAGCTCAATAGGAATAAATGTAATTAATTCACAAATTAATAAATTACATTTTAAGGATGATGATATTTTTTGATTAAATAGGAAGTATTTTTAGAAATGATCAAGATTTATCAGACTTATCAAGTGATTGGGAGGACACGTCATTTTGCCAATATGTTCTTTAATTGTGGAAACTATTTTAAATATGCTTACTGGGAATCTTTTTGCATTGTTAATAATTCCCATATTTATTATTTTAGTTGATTTTTTTATTAGAATGTTTGCTAAAAATGAAGTTTTCGTAAAAGGTTTTAACAATTTTACAGATAAAGCCTCTTTACTATTTAAATTTATCTGTATCATGCCTAAAATTATTTCAGTTATTTCACTTATTGCACTCTCAGCGCTTTTTAACTACATGACTTTACCATTGGAATTGGCAACACTTGTTTTTATGGCCAATATAATTGTAAATATTTTTACAATCTATTCATGTGTGAAATTATATCATTATGAATTATCTGTATATGATGATACTAAGCGAAATATTATAAATGAAAATAAAGTAGTTCAAGAAAATTTAGATTCAAAGGTAAATCTAGGTGTAGAAAATAAACGTAAGATAGAAAAACAAGAACAAGGAACCTTTGTTCAAGGATGGAGAGACTTTTGGGAGGGGTATTTTGATTTTAGAGGAATTGCTACACAGACAGATTTTTGGTGGGGATTATTAGATTATATTATTACATTGCTTGCTTTTAATATAATAAATGGAATAGTTATAATGATAGCAATTACGACATTAGGTACTGAAAAAATAGTGATCACATCATTATTTATAATAGCAAGTATTATTAAATTTATACTTTTAATCCCTTTGCTAGCGTTAGCAGCACGACGCCTTCGAGATATCGGTATAAAAAATAGTATTATTTTATTTTTAATCATTAGTTATGCTGTGTTACATTTTGCGGCAATTATAAGTCAAATAGCTACAGTCATACTTTTTATATTAGCAATTGTAATAGCTATATATTGTAATATGCCAACAGGAAAATATAGTAAGCAAAAAAGTAGCTATAATGACTTAAAGTAATTGGAGATAGACAAATGAAAGTTATCAAATATCGGCAATATACATATTTACCATTATTATTTTTGTTAACAGGATTATTATATTTAAGCAACTCTATAACTATAAAGTGGTTTGTTTTATTATTAGTAGCTAATGTGACTCCTGCATTAATAGAAGGGTTTTGTCAGATAATTTTGAGTTGCTATAATCCTAATAAATATAAAAATTATAAGATGTATATAGGATTTAAAAGTATTGATATGCAGAAAATATCATTATTTTCAACTAAATTAGCATGTTATATGACTCCTATGGGATTTATACTATTTCCTACATCAGTTCTCACTGAATTATGGATAGATAAAGGTTTAGTAGTTAGGATATGTGTTGCTATTGAAATGTTTATATTAATATTAGGTTATATAGATTATATTTACTGGATTAATTTTAAATATAAAGAAATAAAGATTGATATAAAAGAAAATTAATTTATTAGGAGGAATTTAAATAATGAATAAAATACATGAAACTGGAGAAGTAACATTTGGACAAGCATTGAAAGATTTTTGGAAAGGATATTTTGATTTTAAAGGAATTTCTACACGTGCAGGTTTTTGGTGGGGAATGTTAGGTTCTTTCATTATTTGTTTTGGATGGAATATTATTAATTCAATTGTTGGTTTATACAATAAAACTGTTTTATTTAGTATTGGATTAGATAAAACAATGATTTTTATTACTATGATTTTGAATCTAGTATTACTTATTCCGACTCTAGCAGTTCTTGTACGACGCTTTCGCGATGTAGGATTAAAAGAAGGCGTAATTACTGCTCTTATGGCATCATATATTATATTATTGTTTGCAACAATGATTATTCCTGTTCTTATTCTTTTAGCACTTGTTTTAGTTATTGTATTTATTGTTATTAGTTGCATGCCAACAGGAAAATTTAACAAATCAAATGAAAATTAATATGAAATAGCTAATAATTATAGAAGTAAATTAGAAACATCAAAAGCAATTCATTTTCGAATTGCTTTTTTAGAATAATTATTTTAAACAAGTAATTTGTTACATTCTTAGATGAAATTTGATTAACAAGTTTACTTGTATTATAAAATATTAATATTGAAACAGTTTAAGGAATTTAAATAAATAAGATATATGAAACTGGAGAAGTAACTTCCAGTATGGATAAAGTAAAGTAGTCACAATTATGTAAAACAATTGGGAGATGGATAGATGAAGCCTGTAAAATACCGACAATATATATATGTGCCATTATTATTTTTATTAACAGGATTACTATATTTAAGTAAATTTGCAAATACGGAAGTAGTTACTATGGGATTGGTAGGAAATCTAACATTTTCTTTGATACTATTTATACGAATATTTGCAACTTCACCTCATAGTGTAAAACGTATGTCTACATTGAGTAAAATGTCAACAATATGGAGTAAATATTTTTCTTATATATTTTCTACACTTCTAGTAATTATGACTGAAAGTGTTTTTTTTAGTGCACTAACAGCAAAAAACACTCCAATCGTTGTGATATATGTAGTCGTTGAAACGACTATAGTAGTTTTAAGTTATGTTAATAATATTAAATGGATTAGATATAAATATACAAAAATTCTTAATCAAATGAGTGAGGAAATAAAGCAAAATAATGAAAGTAATATATAAGACTGGAGAAGTAACATTTAAACAAGCATGGAAAGATTTTTGGAAGGGATATTTTGATTTTAAGGGAATTTCTACGCGTGTAGGATTTTGGTGGGGAGTATTAATTTTTGCGATTACTTTGCTTGCTTTTAATATGATAAATGGAGCAATTATAATGGTGATTTTGGCATTAGATAAAGCAGTATATACATCATTATTATTAGTGGCAGTGATCTCAAATATAGCGAAATGGGTTATTTTCATTCCTTTATTAGCATTAGCCACACGCCGTTTGCGTGATGTTGGCATTAAAAAAAGTGCAATCTTATTTTTAATTATTGGATATATTATATTATGTTTCTTAGTAAGTAAGAGTCGATTATTTGAATGGCTACAATTTATATTAGCTATTGTAATAATAGTATATTGTAATATGCCAACAGGAAAATACAGTAAGTCAAGTAGTAATTAGTAGTAAGAAATATAGGTAAATTTTTAGAAAGTAGGATTTTAAATGACAAAAATAAAAGTATCGAATTGGAAATGGATTTTAACGATTTTATTGAGCTTAGGAATGGGAGTTGGAATGCTATCTTTAAGTGATAGTAGCTGGGGGATCATTGCTATATTAATTGGAATTTTGCTTATAGCAGCGACATTATTATTTATTTATGTATATTTAAGACTAGTTGGACGTTCAATCATAACATTTGATACATATGGACTACATTTAAAGTGTATGTCACTTTTTAAAACTTATAATATTGATTTGCAATATGATCAAATAACCAAAATGCGTTGGGTTTACTTAGTAAGTTTTTGTTTATTTTCTGTAACAACTAAAAAAAGAATTAATATTCCTCAAACTATAAAAGGAACTAATACAACCGAAGTTTATTTAGGAATGGTTAATAAAAAAGATGCGGATAAATTAAGAAAATTAGTTGATGATTTTAATCAGCGACATGGAGTAGAAACAGAAACTGATAAAATTGCAAGTCAAAATGATAATATGTAGATTTTTTTATTGAGACATGCTTATATTTTTGAATGACATCTAAAAAAGAATGGGATTAAGGATATGTTTACAAAAAGTATAAGATTCAGAAGATTTACAACTAAAATATGTAATTTTTAGTAAATAAGGATACAAAATAATGAAGCAACAAAGTAATGGAACAACAAAATATATAAAATTAACGTATTTATTATTGGAATAGCAATAATATTTATGGGTATTTATTTTACAGAAAAAATTTTTTCAACTAATTATATTCTTAGTGACGAATTTTTCTGCAAGACAGCAATTGCTATTCTATCTTTATGTATAGTGGATATTATCGTAACAAGACGATTAAGGAATGGAAAAGGTGGATATATTCAACTTTTTATAGTATCTATCTATTTTATTATTTCATATATCTTTTTTGGCATGATTTTTGCGACAGTATATGTTGCATTAAAAGAAGTTCATTTAGGATACATATTTTCATATAGTTTTATAATAGCATCAGCAATTTTTATAGCAACAGTGATGGTCAGCTTTAGTAAAAAAGCGAGGTATAATAATAAACTATATTTTGTTTTGAGCGTCCTTTTAACAGATGTAATTATTATTAGCTTTATTAACTATTTCTTGGGTTGGAATTGGCTTCATATAGTTATTGATATTGTAAGCATTATATTATTTACAGTATTTGTATATTTTGACTCCATTAAACTGAGGATAACTATAAAAGAATATTTAGATAATAGTAAAAATAAAATACAGTTGTACACAGCAATTATATTGATTGCAGATAAATTGCTTTTGGATTTTGCTAATATATGGATATCCATTACAGATCTAATGATACGAGCAGAAATTGATGATGATTAAGAAGATATGTAATTATTTTATAAATAAGGATATGAAATAATGAGACGACAGAATACAAGAAAATATATAGAATTAACATACTTATTGTTTATTGTTGGAATAGCAATAATCTTTATGAGCATCTATTTTACAGAAAAAATTTTTTCAAATAATTATATTCTTAGTGAAGGATTTTTCCGAAATATAGCAATTGCTGTTCTATCTTTGTGTATAGTAGATATTACCGTAAAAAGACGATTAAGGAGTGGAGAAGGTGGATATCCTCAATTTTTAATTATAGTTGTGTATTCTATTATTTTATATATTCTTTGGGGAATGGGATTTGCTATAGTAGATGTTGCTTTAACAGCTATGCATATAGGATATATATTTTCATACAGTTTCATAACAGCATCAGCAATCTTCATAGCAACAGTGATAGTTAGTTTTAGTAAAAAAGCCAAGTATAGTAACAAGACTTATTTTATTTTAAGTCTATTTTTACTAGACATGATAATTATTGACATTATTAACTATTTCTTAGGCTGGAACTGGGTGCATATAATCATTGATATTGTAGGTATTATATTATTTACACTATTTGTATATTTTGACTCAATAAAACTAAGGTTAACTATAAAAGAGTACTTAAATAACAGTAGAAATAAAATACAGTTATACACAGTAATTATATTGAGTGCAGATAAATTACTTTTAGATTTTATTAATATATGGGTATCTATTGCAGATTTGATGATGCGTTCGGAGATTGATAATGATTAAGGTAATAAATAAGGATACAAAATAATGAAGCGACAGGATATAAAAAGATATATAGAACTAACATATGCATTATTTATTATTGGGATTTTAATAATATTCAGTAGCGTATATTTAACAGAACAAATTTTTCCCAATAGCTACATTCTTAGCGAAGATTATTTTTATACTATTGCAATCTGTAGTTTGTCATTATGTATAGTAGACATTAAAGTAAAAAGAAGATTGAGAGAGGGAAAAGGCGGATGTGTTCAATTTTTTATAGTGTCTATTTATTTTATTATCTCATATATTATTTTTGGTATGGGATTTGCAATATTATATGTTGCTGCAAAGAGTGTACATCTATCATATATAATGACATATAGTTTTATAATAGCATCAGCAATTTTTATCTCAACAGTGATAGTCAGTTTTAGAAAGAATGCTAAGTACAATAATAAAACATATTTTATTTTTAACGTCCTTTTAATAGATGTAATTATTATTAGTTTTATCAACTATTTTCTAGGCTGGAACTGGGTGCATATAATCATTGATATTGTAAGTATTATACTATTTACATTATTTGTATATTTTGACTCAATCAAATTAAGGATGATCATTAAAGAATATTTAGATAATAGTAGAAGCAAAATACAGTTATACACAGCAATTATATTGAGTGCAGATAAATTGCTTCTAGATTTTATTAATATATGGGTATCTATTGTAGATTTAATGGTACGGTCAGAGGATGATGATTAGTAAAAATAGATTATGAAATAATGTTTTTTATGTTTACTTTGAATACAACGAAAAAAGGATGGAATTAATTTGTTGAAAAATATGTCTATTAAGAAGAAAGGTATTAGGTTTAAAAAGTTTGCAGAGCAAAAATGTTCCAATGGCATTATTAAATTACTGTACTACGATTGTAAGGAAAAAAAGTTTGCAGTAGCTAAAAATCGACATCGTAAATCAATGAGTTACGTAAGTGTTGCTATTGGATCTAGTATTTTGAGTGAATTTGAACGTGTTTATGGTGATCCTATGAATAGTATCTTTTCTAGTAAATTAAATATATATTTATTGATACTATTACCAATTATAAATATAGTAGTAAATTATATAATTGATTATATTTATAATAATAGAGAGAATGAATTTTCATATTTAAATTTATCAATTGAAGAAGTGAATAGAATTTATAAAAAAAGTTGGATTGATGGTATTATTGGAACATTAGCAGTTTTAGTAGGAATAGTATTATGTTCTTGGGCACCTCTAAGTGGAGGAAGATCTGCAGCTATATATCTTTTAGACATTATGCTTATTAGTGATATTCCTGATTACTTTCAAAAAATGCATACGTATAAAAAAATTCAAAAAGAGATAAGAAGTGAATAGTGTGTCGTTTTTATTGTTTTAGTGATAATTAGGGATATTTAGCAAATAAAGAACACTAAAAGTAATTAAATTATAAATCTAATGTTAGTTGTAGATTAATATATTTGTGCTAATAGTAGAACGAATTAATTTTGTTATGCATAATCATAATTTTCTTGATTATGGATAGATTCTCAAAACAAATGGAATATTTTTGAAGAAGAATTAGATTAACTATGATTAAGAATGTATTTACTAAAAGTATAAGATTTAGAAGATTCACAACTCATAAGTTAAAAGATGGAAGAGAAGAATGGATCTATTATGATTGTCAGAATAATAACTTTGTAACAGGACATAATAGACAATGGAAAAGTTTAGGATTTGTAGGAATGGTAGTCTCAGGATCAATTTACGATAAATTTGTAAATCAGTATGGTGATCCATATGATGCTATTTTTTCTCCTAAAGTAAGAATATCATTACTAATTTTAATACCAGTTTTAGATAGGATCATTACCTTTTTAGTTAGATATATTCGTGATAATAAAGAAAGTAATTTTCATCATTTAGCATTATCAAAAACTGAAGCAATCAAGATATATAAGAAAAATCATTTGAAAGATGCATGGATTGATTTATTAATAATATTGGCTTTTATCACTACAATATTTGAATCTCCAAGTGGAGGAAGAACCATTTGCATTTATTTTTTTGAAGACTTACTTGTTACAGGTGTTCCAGAATATTTTGAAGAAAGAGAAATATACAATAAAGTTCTAAAAAGTAAGAGTTAATGATAATAATTCAAATAAAAATTTTGGGGATTTTATCACCAAAATAAACTGATAAGTATTGGTAGTTTCTGTATATATAACAAGCATTAATCATTATTTAAGAGTGAAATAGAAAATGGATAATAAAAAATACATTAGTCAAGTTTTAATTTGTTTATTTAGCGGAATGATCATTCCGATTTTTATGATATTTATTTCTAAATATTATATTCATAGAGTGGATACTAATTTTATGTGCATGATGGGTTTTTCTGGTTTGATTGGATTTGTTTTGGAAACATCATCCAGTTCAAAATTTGATAAAACTAAGAATAAAATATGGATTCTGGCTCAACTTTTATTTTATCTTTCTTTTTGGGTATTTATAGGAATTTTTTTAGGTACAGTATACATATGTGTAACTGATGCAGGATATATTGTTTTATGCGTGTATGGATTTGCGGTACTTGTGACATTAATTTGTCTGATTATTGGTTTATGTTCTAAGGATATAAAATTTGCAAAAAGAAGAAATATTATTTGGGGACTTATTATAAGTTCTCTAACTATTATTTTTGGAGCAATTACAAAGTCACATAATTATTTTGTAACTCTAGCACTTTTATTCATAGTTTTTTTATGTTGCTATTATTCGGTTAAGCAATTTAATAACTTAAAAGTTGTTAAGCACTTTAATTCTAAATCAGAAAAGTTATCAAATATTATTAATACGTCTATGGATATGGGACTCACATTTATAATGTTAGTACTTGTTATACTAATGATACTTTTTCCATCAAGTGATGACGATGATTAAGGATATGGATCGATTTAATTGATTTGATATTTGAATCAGCGGATGATTAATATTTCTTGGGAAGACTATGAAAAAATTTATGAAATCAATGGATAAGAGGGTAAGATAGTTGAAAAATATATTTACTAGAAATAGATTTCAACGTTTTGCAGAAAAAAAGCAAGATAATGGAATTTCTATCATAATCTATTACGATTCTAAAGAAAAAAGATTTGTTAAATCAAAAAATAGGTATCGTGAAGCCACAAGTGCTGCAACGATTGCTATTGGTTCTTCTGCATTGGATAAATTTGAACAAAAATATGGCGATCCATGGGGAAATATATTTTCAGCTAAAGTGAATATTTATTTGTTGATATTATTTCCACTAATAGACATTGTGATTAATGGTATTTCTAATTATATTGATAATAATAAAGAAAGTGAATTTGCTTATATCCATTTAACCATTGAAGAGGCAAAGAAAATATATTCGAAAAGTTGGATTAAAGATATTTTAATGTCGTTATCTATTATTGCTGATGTAAAAAGATTAGGAGAAGAGTATACAAAGGAAATAGAATTTAATAAAGATATCAATGTTGCTACTAATACATTTGTATTGGCAGTAGATCAAACGGAATTGGTTGTTATGGATTTAATTTTAAATTTTGCATCGATTATTAAGTTGTGGGCAGATTCCCAAGATTAAAGGAAATAGTAAATAATGAGTAATAAATTAGTTAAAGTTAACTATAAGCAAAAATTAGAAGATGAGACAGCACAATTTGTAACCAAAGTGCATAAATTAGTGTGTCTTGAAATTTTGATGATAACTTTATTTTGTTTATTTATATATGGTTTTAATTTAGAAAATTTAATGAGTTTAGAAGTATTAGGAATATCACTTCTAATTCACATGATATTACATCATTTTTTAATATACATAGATGATATTATAAAAGATACGTCAGTCCAAAATATTATTGCCACAATTATATTTTTTTTAAATGTTATTTTTAATGGAATATATATAATTGGAATATTACAAATTTTCGCTAAAACTGGATTATATTTGGGGAATATCGTTCTTTCTGCTGCGATAATTACAATAGGAGTATATTTATATGCAATTTTATATGAAAAAAAGAACAGGAATAAATCCACAAATAAAAAAATAATGGCGATGGTTTCATGGGGCACATGTTTAGCTCTGTTACTTCAGTTAATTATTAAAAATGGTATAGTAATGCTAATTGTGGACATAATAACAGTAATTTTAATGTCATTGTCTGTTATTTTTGATGTGAAGCGATTAGGAGAAGAGTACGAACGATCAATGAGATTAAATAGTAAAACTAATGAATTTGCACTAATGATAAAACAAACAGAAGTGGTTGTTACAGATTTAATTTTAAATTTTGTAGCAATTATCAAATTGTGGTTAGATTCTCAAGATTAAAAGGAAATAGTAAATAATGAGTAATAAATTAGTTAAGATTAACTACAAGCAAAAATTAGAAGATGAGGCAACACAATTTGTAACTAAAGTACATAAATTAGTGTGTCTTGAAGTTTTAATGGTAATGTTATTTTGTTTATTTATATATGGTTTTAATTTAGAAAATTTAATGAGTTTAGGAGTATTATCTATATCAATTTTAATTCATGCCATAACACATATAATTTTAATACATATGGATGATATTATAAAAGATATTTCGGCTCAAAATACTATTGCCACGATTATATATTTTTTGAATGTTATTTTGAATGGGATATATATAATTGGAATATTACAAATTTTTGCAAAGACGGGGCTAGATTTAGGGAACATAACTCTTTCTGCTGCAATAATTACGATGGGAGTATATTTATATGCAATTTTATATGAAAAAAAGAACAGGGATAAACCGACAAATAGGAAAATAATTGAGATGGTTTCATGGGGAAGTTGTTTAGCACTTTTACTTCAGTTACTTATTAAAAATGGCATAGTAATGCTAATTGTGGACATAATAACGGTAATTTTAATGTCGTTATCTATTATTTTTGATGTGAAACGATTAGGAGAAGAGTATAAAGACCTAATGAGGATGGATAATAAAACTAATGCATATGTATTAGCAATAGGTCAAACAGATTTTATTGTTATGGATTTAATTTTAAATTTTGTATCAATTATCAAATTATGGGTAGATTCTCAAGATTAATAGATAAATATAATGTAAAGTAACTCATCTCTGAGTTGCTTTTTATTATATTTCCAGTCATAAGTTAATAAATATGGGAGCAAGATATAAGATGTAGAAAAAGGATAATGTTATTGAAATGACATTGTAAGAAAATCTCATTGTTTGTAGCATGGTTTTAAATATTTGTCAATTTTGACAAACTGAAAGTCAAGATGATAGTATAATGGTGTAATTTTCTAGCGATATTATACTGTAATGGAAATGTTTGATAGAGCATAAAATCTAATACAGTAAAAAGGAGGGAACCAGAATTTTAGGATATTAAATGTTTATTGCAGTTATTATTGCTAAATTATATTACTTTGGATATAAGGAGAACTGTAAAGCATGGGAAATAGTAAATTTCATTTATTGGAAAAGTTAAGAGGGAAAAATCATATTGGCAAAAAGTTAATGACCCTAACATTAATTGGTAGTTCTGTATTAATGTTAACAGCATGTGGAAAGAAATCTGCTGAAGTTAAGGTATCAAGCGGAAGTTATGTGCAAGAAACTGATAAATCTGCTAAAAGTGGTGAAGGCTATCTTGCATTAAAGGTAAATGTTAAAAATACAACTGGAGAAAAACTTGTTGTTTCAAGTGATGACTTTAAGTTGAAGAAGGATGATGAGACAATTTCTCCTGAAACAATGTATCTAGATGGAATGAAGGAACTTAATTATCAAAAAGTAGATAAAGATGATTCAGTAAGTGGTTATGTCTTCTTTAAAGTAGATAAAGACGATAAGTATGAATTGAAGTATACCCCAGAACCAAGTGATTATGAAAAAGACGATAAGCTAAAATCAACTACTACAGAAGTTAATGCAAGTAAGTACAAAGATCCAGGTGAAAGTGCTAAAAAAGCAGCAAAACAATATGTTGAAGCAGTGTTCTTCAATGACCAAAATGCTCAAGAAAAAAATAATTTAGAAAATAATGTTAAAGAAGATGCTAAAAACTACCATGATGAATTTGTTAAGGACTTCCGTGACGAATTAGGTGAAGATGCAGTATCTGATCAACAAGCAGATAAGATTTTCCAAGATTACATAAATGATGGTAAAAAGCGTGATGAAATCTCATATGAAATATATGAAGCTAAACCAAATGAAGTTACCATTGAAGTAAATGCTAAAACAGTTGATATCGGTAACATTGATGTTGACCAATTAATGTCAAACTTCGAAGATGAATTTCTTGATAAACATAAAGATGATGATGAAATCAATGAAGATGAAGTTGTGAAGGAAGCAACTCAGTATCTTATTGACAAATTGCCAGAATTAATTTCAAAAGAAGAAGTTTCAACTGATAGCGACTCAGGCTACCGCCTTAAAATGAAGAAGACAAACGGTAAGTGGGAAATTGAAACAACTGGTTCTGACGCAGATGATTACTCATTGTTGAAAGAACAATTCTTAGGTGGACTTTCATACTAATATGAAAAAGAAAATTATTTTAATTTTAGTTTTAATTGGTGTAGTAGGACTTGGTAGTTGGGGATATTATCACTCAACTACAGCAACCACTAATCGAGCAGTTAAAGCAATTCAAAGTAAAGATATGAAAGCTGTTAAAAAGTATCTTCCTAAATATAGTAATGATTCCAAAATTAGTGAAGATGCTTATCAAGCTTTTGTAGAATCTAATCTTTCAGAAAAACAAATTCGCAAAATTTTAAAAGATGAATGTAAATTTGTTAACAATGGATGGCTCGGTAGCAAGTATTGGGAACCAAAGAAGAGGACTCTTTCTTTTTCAGGATTAGATGATGTAGATGACACAACTGCATCTTTAATAATTAATAAACAAGCAATTTCACTTGGAAAAACTGAAAATCAGCATCAAGACTTCATTCCTGGAAACTATAAGCTGACAATTGATATACATAATTCAGCATATGGAACTGTTAAGAAGAAGGAAAATGTCAATTTAACAAATGAAGATCAAAGCGTTGTTTTTAGTCCCAAAAGTGACTTTGAAAAAAGTGAACAGTTGCATAAAAACTTATTAGCAACATTTTCATCATTTATAATTTCATGGAATAAATCAATTCCAACGATGGACTTTTCTAATTTGAAGTATGCAACTGATAATGAAAAAGAGTTGCTAGATTACACATATAATGAAATCAAAACGATTTTGAGTTCTTATGAAAATGAATTTAGCAAGGTTACAATCGATAACTCATCAATTGAAATTTTAACGTATGAAAAACAACCGACAATCAATTTTACTGCTTATGTCGATCGTAAACAGGCCTTTAAGCTTGATAAAGAAGCGTTAGAAACTGACGAAGATTACAATTTAGCTTCCGATGAAGGTACAGTTAGAGTAAAAATGGTTTATTCAAGTGAGTCCGGCAGTTGGGAAGTTGAAGACGCTAACTTCGATGTTGTGAGTGAAGATCCAAATGATTGGGATGATAAGAGTATATTTGTTATTCCAAAGGATGATCAATACGCTAAATGGAGCAAGTTAGAAGAGCAAACTTCTGATATTTAATAATTAGAAAGCAACCTCGTTTATTAAGCGAGGTTGTTTTTTATAAAGATTTTGAGGTGAAAAATGAATTTTAAAGGTATAAAAAAAGAGTAATAAATTTTTTCAAAGGTTGGTTTAAGATTTCTGGAACAGCAACACACAAAGAATATTTAGTAGGAATTATTATTTACTTTATATTAATTTTCATGATGTATGTAAAATTTAAATCGAATTTAGTAATATTATTCATTTGTGCAGTAATATTATTTTTCCCATACTATTCCTTAGCGAGCAGTGGGATATGAAAAAGTTTTTGGAATTATTTTAGGTGCATCGGTAATAAATCCATTAGTATTGATCATTCCATGTCTTTTAATGCCTCCACAAGATAAGAGAAATGCAAACTCAGGTGATAAGAAAGAATAAAAGAACCTCGATTGCGGGACAACCTAGGCACAGGAATAATATATCGTACATTGTACATAGGGGAATGATATATTATTACATAGATTATTATAAAGAAATATGGTGGGGGAGGGGTCAAGAGCGTAATTGTAGTAGGGAAAATAAAGCATAGTTTATTTTTTAAATTGAAGTTAGTGCAAAGGAATTTTGCATTTAAAAAGGGTTTTCATGATATGATTAAGTATAAGTTAGTTTCTATATGATTGGAGTAAGTATCATGGAAAAAGGATTTAAAAATGGACTAAAATTTGATTTAGAGTATTTAAAAAAAGAATATGACAAGATTTTAAAAAGAATTGACTACTACGAGATTGTGATTTTTGAATGCCAAAAACTTCATCAAGAGTGCCCACTTGATTCTGAAAATCTTACAGAAATTCTCAAAAATTTAAAGAATACAAAACTAGAGATTGAAAATGAAATTCATAAAATTCAGCAAAATTTAACAGAAAATTAAACCTTAAAAGTTAAAACTAAAGTTAGTTATTTTCAAAAAAACAAAGATTTTGTAAAAAATTAACCGAATTAATTCAGAGAAATTACTTCAAATTTATAGATAGTAGTGTTACCATACTATTTGAGGTGAGGGAAAGTGAATAAGAAAAGTAAAGTCACAGATGCTAACTATGTTCCAATTCATGCGATTGGTGGATATCTTTCACAGCTAAAAATTAAAGCTAAGAAAGAACAAGAAATGCATGATGAAGACTAAAAATTAATTTATTAAAATGAGTAAGTTTCAAGAGGTTGTAAAATGACAATCTCTTTTTATTTTGTTCAAAGGTAAGTAAAAGACTGAAAGGATATTTAAATATTCTCTCAGTCCTTTACTATGTAACCTAACTGTAGTTATTTGGATAGCCTGATTTGTGAAGAAGGAATTAAGTTACATACTAAGAATAGTACAAATTGAATTTGTGTTTAAGTGAAAACCCTCCAAAAAGAATATTTTTTTGAAAATAAAAGCAACTTTACTAATTTAATAAAAGCTTAAACTTTAATTTTGAACAATATTTATTTATGTAAAGTGACTTAAAGTTGAATTTACTAATTACTCAAAAACGTTGTAATATAAGCTTTTTTAAGTTTTTTACTAAAAATAAAAAAATCATTAGTTTATTTAGTATGAAGCAAATTTTTATATTAAATTGTCTAAAAAAAGGTTGTGTATCATATGGAAATAAAATGTCAAGTTGAAGCAGTTTTATCTAAATGTTAATATATAGCTGTTTTTAATGTTTATTGAAATATAAAGTATAGGAGGTAAGTTATTGGATTGGATGATTATTTGGGTAGTGATTGCAATCGGAGGGGCGCTTATTGAAGGGTTTACTACTCAATTAATTTCGATTTGGTTTACAATTAGTGCTTTGATTAATGTAGGTTTATATAATGCACACGTTGAATTAAGATGGCAATTAATTCAATTTTTTGTAACTGGAATTGCATTACTATTAATTGGCAGACCAATGATGAAGAAATTCATGCCACAATTTAAACCATTAAATACCGCTGACTCAATTATTGGGAAAAACGGTTTTGTGATTGAAAACCAACCACATCAATTACGAGTCAAGGTTAATGGAATAAGTTGGAAAGCTGAAAGTTCAGAAAAGTTGAACTTAGGTGATCAAATTAAGGTAACGGCACTTAATGGAGTTACTTTATCAGTAAAGAAAATTGAGAAAGGACTTTAGGAATGATTGCACTTATTTTAATAATTATTATTTTAGCGTTGATTATAAGTTCAGTTAAAGTTGTCCAACAATCAGAGGCTTTTGTAATTGAAAGATTAGGAAGCTACTATCAAACGTGGAGTAATGGGATTCATTTTAAGTTTCCGTTTGTTGATAATATTGTTAATAAAATTTCTTTGAAGGAACATGTAATGGACTTACCTGCACAAAGTGTTATTACTAAAGATAATGTTTCAATGAATATTGATACGGTTATGGCAATTGAAATTACTGATCCCAAGTTAGCAACTTATGGTGTTGATAACTTGGAAAATGCTTTAGAAAAATCAGTCGGAACTGCTTTACGCAATGTTGTTGGTGAATTGGAATTAGATCAAACTTTATCAGAACGTGATTCAATTAATATTAAGATGCAAAACTATATGGATGAAATCACTGGTAAATGGGGCGTTAAAGTTAACCGAGTGGAATTAAAAAACATTCTTCCACCAAAAGATATTCAACAATCAATGGAACGGCAGATGAAAGCAGAACGGGAACGCCGGGCACAAATTACTGAAGCTAAAGGAAACAAAGAATCACAAATTTTAAATGCTCAAGCAGAAGCTGAAAGAGCTGAAACTGAAGCACGTGGTTATGCCAATGCTAAAATTGAAGAAGCTCGCGGACGTGCTAAAGCTGAAATCGAAGAATCTGAAGGTAAGGCCCAAGCAATCCTTAACATTCAACAAGCATATGCTGATAGTTTGAAGATGTTAAGTGCAGTGGATGTCAGTGATGCAACATTGAAACTCAAAGCTTTTGAAGCGTTGAAAGATGTTGCTAATGGTCAAGCAACTAAGTTAATCGTTCCAAGCGAGTTACAGGATATCACTACTTTAGGATCAGCTTTAAAAGTTTCAGCTGATAAAAATAAAGAAGAATAATTAGTTAGGAAGTAGACTTCATGAATATTAATGAAAAGGGAAAGGTCAGTTTAAAAGAAGGCGCAATTAATTTTTTTAAAGGGATCTTTAACTATTTAGGAAGAAGTACCCGTCGAGGTTTATGTTGGGGATTATTAGTTGCAATGATTATTTATTCCCAACTAGGAATATGGTTTGAGGGATTGATTCAAGATACTCAATTAACTCAACTTTGCTATATTCTTTTAGCAATTATTACAATTATATTGATGTTAATGTTTTTAGCAGCTTTTTTCCGCAGAATGCGTGATTTAGGAATTAATGGGAGAGCAACAACGGTGTTAGTTATTTTGCAATTAATCATGTTGTTTATTCCAGGATTGAATTTGATTTCAATGTTTTCTATTTTAGTTTTTATAGGATTAGCAATATTTACTCCAACAAATCAATTTGTGCGAAAAGAAGCTGGTAATGGATTTGTAAATTTCATTTTTGTACGGAAATAGAGGGAAAATAGTGATTAAATCAAGAGTTGATCTAAGAAAAGAAGCAGCACTAGCCTTAAATAAAAAAATGAGTAAAATTTTTCTAGTGTATACTACTGCAGTAGGTTTTTCAGCATTACTAGCGTTTCTATTTATTATGGCAGCTGGTGCAACGTTAACGAGTAGTGTCCTATGGATATTTGGCATAATTATGTTATTGGTAGGTCTTTTTGCCATTGGATTAATTTGGATAGGTGTTCGGTATATTTTTTATGATTGGGCAAAAAATTCAGAAGATTCGCGGTGGTTTAGTAAGTTATTTATTTGCTTTAAGTCAAATTATTGCTGGAACGTGATTAAATTAATGGTAGCCAGTGTCTTCTTTATTTACTTATGGAGAATAATCTTTTTTCCAGTGGGAGTCGCTAAAACGTTAGCGTATTCTCAAGCATTTTATATTTTAAAAGAACGAATTGAAAGTGGCCAAAAAATTACAGCACGTGAATGTTTAAAAGAAAGTGCACGGATAATGGAAGGTTATAAGGAAGAACTATATATTTTAGAATGGAGTTTTGCAGGCTGGTATTGTCTTTCAGCGATGATTTCATTTATATTAATTCTATGCTTGTGTATTCCAATTGGAGTGGCAGCTCTTACATTAGGAGTCATTGGCATTGTATTAATGCTCTTATTAATTGTTCTGGCACTCTTTGCATTTTACTGGGTATCAGGATATGCTATGGTTACAACGATTAAGTTTTATTTTAACCTTAAAGAAATTCAAGGTGAATCAACTGTAACTTATTATCCAGATGGCTCAAATCTTAAAGATAAGGGATATTCTAATTCAGCGTTGACGCGCATTAACCTAAGTGCAGCTGGAATTATGCTAGTTGGTTTGATTATATCAGTAATAGCACAATATAATCTTCCAAGTGTAAGTTATGCAATTGGGGATAATACATATAAGGTTAAAATAACATCAACTGATAGTGAGTTAGATGATAAACTTTATGTTCATTTTATGTATGATGATGACACGTATATATCACATTCAGCTAAAAGTGATGCTGATAAAGAAATGTGGCAAGAAATTGAAGATGAAATTGATTACGACTCAACTTCAATTAGTGATGAATTAATTAAGCAAGGAAAAACGTATAGTACTCCAACCGGTAAAAATAAGATTATTTTCAAGCAAAAAAATAAAAAAAGTATGGTTTTCTATGATTTGAAGGTTAAAGATCATGGAGAAAAAATTACAGGTAAAGCCAAAACAGTAGATGGTCTTGAAGGAAAGGTCTCAATGACATTAGAATAAAAATAAAAGCGGCATCATGCCGCTTTTATTTTTAAACTTTTCTTACATAAGGTCTTAATGCAGGGGCTCCTAATTTATGAACTTGTGAAAGTAAGATATTTGCACATGCTTCACAATCATCTAAAGCGTTATGATGATGTTGTAAACTAATATTTAATTCATCACAAATCGTATTGAGTTTATAGTTTGATAGTCCCTTATAAAAAGCACGACTAGTTGCAAGCGTGTCAAGTGATAAAAATTGTGGCACAGGAATATCATAATGTTCAAGGGTCTTTTTTAAGACACTGTTATCAAAACGGGCATTATGGGCAACGACAATTTTTTCAGGTTCAAAAAATCGATGAATATGAGGCCATAGTTCATTAAATTTAGGAGCATCCGCAACCATTTCAGGAGTAATTCCATGAATTTGAATATTACGCCATGAAAATTCAGTTTCTGGCTTAATTAATGAGTACATTTCATCAACAATTTTATTATTTTCTACGACTGTTAATGCTAAAGAACAAGCACTATCACGCTTAGGACTAGCAGTTTCAAAATCGATTGCGGTAAAATTCATCTTTTTTCTCCTAACTTATAGTAATAATTGCATTTATTGTATCATTTTTATACTTAATTATCAGCACAAAAATGGTAAAATGGAATAGACAAAAAGATTTGAGGAATGTTGAAAATGAAATTAGAAAAAATTAATGTAAAAAAACAACTACAAGGAATCGAAATTTATTTTAATGAACCTTTGTTAAAATATACTAATACTAAAACTGGTGGCCCAGCTGATATTTTAGCATTGCCAAAATCAATTGAAGAAGTTAAACAAGTAATTCAATGGACTAATGATCATGATACGGCTTTAACTGTTTTAGGAAATGCTAGTAATTTAATTGTAAAAGATGGTGGTATTCGGGGAGTCGTTATGATCTTAACTCAGTTAAATGAAATTAAGGTTATCAACAATCAAATTTTGGCCCAATCAGGAGCATTATTAGTTGATGTGGCTCAAGTTGCAGGTCAAGAAAGTTTAACAGGAATGGAACCTTTATCAGGAATTCCTGGCAGTGTTGGTGGTGCTGTTTTCATGAATGCAGGAGCGTATGGCGGTGAAATTGCTCAAGTTGTTAAGTCAGTGTTAGTAATTGATCGACAAGGTCAGTTAAAAACATATAGAGGCAATGAATTGCGTTTTGGATATCGGCATAGTCGCTTGCAAGATGAAGATGAAATTGTTTTACAAGCAACTTTTGAATTAAGTTATGGCAATCAAACTGAAATTATTAATCACATGCGTGAATATAGTTTCTTAAGAGCTTCTAAACAACCGCTTGAATATCCTTCATGTGGTAGTGTTTTTAAGCGTCCTCAAGGGCATTATACAGGAAAATTAATTCATGACGCTGGATTACAAGGATTTCAAATTGGTGGGGCACAGGTTTCCAAAAAACATGCTGGCTTTATTGTTAATGTTGATCATGCCACTGCTACTGACTATCAAAATGTTATTCGCCATGTACAAACAGTCATTAAAGATAAATTTAATGTTGAATTAGAAACTGAAGTGCGAATTATTGGAGAAGAATAATAAAGTAAATAAGTATGTATACAAAGAAGTTGTGACAAAACACTAGAAACGGGTATGCTGTAAGGAAAATCCGAACGAATCACGCAGTAAAGATTCGGAGGTTTTTGAACTTACAGGCATGCCCGTTTGTTTTGGAGCACGATTATATGAATATAGAAATAGAGGCTGGACTTACGTCGCAGCCTCTTTTATTGATTATTTGATGAACTTTGTTGAGATGTTGATGATTGCACTGCTGATGATGATTTTTGCGAGCTAAATTGACTACTTGAATAACTCGATTCTTCAGTTTCAGCTATACTACTGCTAGTTTCATTGGAGCTTTCACTCTTATTTGATACGGTAATTTGAACTGTAATTGAACTTGGTGAAACTGCAATGATTCCATTTTGAATGGTATCAATTGGAACAGTTTTAGTAGTATCGCTTGTTACATCATTAATTGGAACAGCTACGTTCAACGAATCTAAACGACTTAATGCTTGTTTAGTCCCTGTAACAGTAACCGTTTTAGTGTCAGTTGATAAACTGTAATTTTTAGAACTATCACCGGTTCCACTTTCAACTAGATGAACGCTAACTTTTTTAGAAGTGGTTGCGGCATAAATTGGGACCGTTGCTTTAACCGACACAGGTTGAATAGCAACATTTAAAGGTTTACCATTTGAATCTAAAGCTTGTAAGGTTACGTTTTGAGAAACACTATGCTCAACTCCTTCAGGTAAACTCACATCAGCTACAACATTAGTAACTTTGTTTACGGTACTTTTAGCACCAGTAACCGTAACTTTTTTATAACTAGATGTTGGAATCCCAGCAGCATATCCATTGCCAATCAAAGTTGAATCAAATCGTACTTGGACGGGAAAGGATTTAGATTTACGTTTACTAATTTTAACGGTAATCGTTTTGGGTTCAACATTAGCCGTTAATTCGCGGTTAATACCACTAGTTTGAAGCTTAACAGTGTGTTTTCCAGGTTTAAGTCCAGTTAAATCAGCATAAACTTGAAAATTTTGAGTATTTTCAGTAGTCTGCACCATTGCGGCTGGACCATTAATTTTAACTTGAACATTTTGAGGATAGCCCTCAACAAAATATTTTGAGCTAACATTAATTTTTAACGGAGCGGTTATTGTTGCTGTTTTTTGTGACATTAAGCCATTTTTATTAGTGTTGTTAGCATTACTTCCCGTATCAGTTGTGACATATCCGAAAAGAAAAAGTGCAAATAAAAGTGAGGTGAGAGCATACATAAATTTTGAATTGAAGATATTATTGAATTTCAATGTTTGCGACCTCCCTTAGGTTTATGTTTTTCAAAGAAACGTACAATGGCATTTTTCTTTTCTGTTTCTTCAGCAGGAATTAATTCGTTACGTAATAGTTTTAAGTAATCTTGGCGAGTTAAATTCCGAATTAATTCATTATTTTTAGTAATCGTAACGCTACCTGTTTCTTCAGAAACAACGATTGTCAGTGCATCAGTTACTTCACTAATTCCAACGGCAGCACGGTGACGTGTTCCTAATTCTTTTGGAATCAAATTACTTTCAGATAATGGCAAATATGCAGCTGCAGCAGCGATGCGATTATCTTTAATAATTACAGCACCATCATGTAATGGTGTATTGGGAATAAAGATGTTAATCAATAAAGCACCGCTAATATCAGCATCCAATGGGATCCCCGTTTCAATGTAATCTTCTAGTCCCGTATTCATTTCAATCGTAATCAAAGCACCAATTCTACGTTTAGACATATACTGAATTGCCTTATCTAATGATTCGATCATTTTTTCTTCAGCTTCATTTTGTTTCTTACTATTATTGAAGAACAGCGATCCGCGACCAAGATGCTCCAACCCACGTCTAATTTCTGGTTGGAAGATCACAATAATTGCGATTATTCCCCAATTAATAATTTGGTCAGTAATCCATGAAACAGTTCGCAATCCTAAATACCAACTAATCAATTTAATTACAATAATGACCAAAACGCCTTTAAAAAGCTGAACGGCTTTTGTTCCCCGCAAAAGTATCATTAATTTATAAGTGGCAAACCACACAACTCCGATATCAATTAAGTTGATGAAGTGTTGCCAAGTAAAGATATTGCTAAAAAAATCCATTTGGCCCTCCTAAATTCAACATATATACACTATGTTTAATTGTATCATGAAAAATAAATCAGCGTGTGACAATAATGGGTAAAAAAGTTAACTATTTAAAAAAAGAATCTTCTAAAATGCAAAGCGTAACTAAAATTGTTACAATGGAAATAATTAATTTAGTGAAAATAAGTTTTAGGTGATTCAAATGGAGAAAAAAGTCCGCTGGATGGTGCGACTAGTATTTATTATTTATATGTTATATATGGCATGTGTAATTAGTTCTAGTCGTGCAGTATACAGTTTTCTATTGCTAAACACATTTTTAGCATATATTCCAATTGAAGTTGCAATGCACATTAACACCAAACAGTCACGGTGGATTTTTATTGTTTTATTTATAATATGGCTACTCTTTTATCCTAATGCACCATATGTTTTAACAGATTTATTCCACTTAGCCCAAATTAATCCATATGATTCTTCAACTGGATTAATGGTCTTTAAACTACGGATTTGGTGGCACTATGGAAATTTAGTATTTAGTGCACTACTAAGTAGTTTGCTTGGAATTTGGAGTTTATCACATGTGTCTGAGGTGATTGCGAAAAGATGTCATCAAACTAATCCATTTTTTAAATTTGGACTGGTACTATTACTGGTTGTAATTTCATCAGTTGGTGTATATGTAGGACGTTTCTTGCGGTTACACACAGTTTACTTATTTATGGATCCAAATGGTGTGATCAATGAATTAATTAAAATGTGGAATGGTCGAATGCTTGCGTTCGTTGTGATGATTGCAGTTTTGCAACTTGTAATTTGGCTTGCAATGAATATTTATCGTTCAAGCATGAACTATGAAAGTAAAGAAGAAAAATAAAAGCGCGATTTATTCGCGCTTTTTGTATTAAAAGATATTATCATTAAATGTAAAAGATAATATTTTCAAATTTAGTCTTTTTTTGTGAACTTAATATGTTAGAATAAAACTATCTATAGGTCATTTTTAATTAATTTAAAAGAATTAATTAAGGTTTCTGAAAAAGAATCTGAAAATGATATAATAAAACTAGTTAGTTTATGAAATGAGGATTAATAATGAAATATTTTGGTACGGATGGCGTTCGGGGAATTGCTAACCAGTCATTAAGTCCAGAGTTAGCTTTTAAACTTGGTCGCTGTGGCGGTTACGTATTAACACAACATGCAAAGGACAAGGATCGTGCTCCCCGTGTTTTAGTTGCACGCGATACACGAATTTCAGGCCAAATGTTAGAACATGCATTAATTGCAGGATTACTTTCAGTTGGAATTGAAGTTTTCGATCTTGGAGTAATTACAACTCCAGGTGTAGCTTACCTTGTACGGTTACAAGATGCTGATGCAGGAGTAATGATTTCAGCATCTCATAACCCAGTTCAAGATAACGGAATCAAGTTCTTTGGTGGTGATGGTTACAAGTTATCTGATGAAAAAGAAGAAGAAATCGAAGCTTTATTAGAAAAAGAAGAAGATACTCTTCCTCGTCCTTCAGCAGAAGGCTTAGGAACAATGAGTGACTTCAAGGAAGGTGCTTTGAAGTATACTCAATTCTTAGAACAAACTATTCCAGATGATTTATCAGGAATGCACATTTGCATTGACGGTGCCAATGGCGCAACTAGTGCTTTAGTTTCACGTTTATTTGCGGATTTAGGAGCAGATTTTGAAACGATGGCAACTAATCCAAATGGGTTAAATATTAACAAAGATGTAGGTTCAACTCATCCAGAAGCACTTGCAAAACTTGTAGTTGAAAAGGGTGCTCAAGCTGGAGTTGCGTTTGATGGTGATGGTGATCGGTGCATTGCAGTTGATGAACTTGGTAACATCATTGATGGTGACAAGATCATGTACATTTGTGGTAAGTACATGAATGAACGGGGACGTTTGAAAAAAGATACAATCGTAACAACTGTTATGAGTAATCTTGGAATGTACAAAGCCATGGAAAAAGCCGGTTTGAAATCAGTAAAAACTAAGGTTGGCGACCGTTATGTAGTTGAAGAAATGTTAAAAGACGGCTACAATCTTGGTGGCGAACAATCAGGTCACGTTGTTTTCTTAGATTTCAACACAACTGGTGATGGAATGTTAACTGCACTTCAATTATTAAACGTAATGAAACAAACGGGTAAGAAATTATCTGAATTAGCAGCTGAAGTTAAAACATATCCACAAGAATTAGTTAACGTTCGCGTAACTGATAAAAAAGCCGCTTTAAATAATGCAGCCATCAAAAAGGTAATTGCCGATGTTGAAGCTAAAATGGATGGTGAAGGCCGAGTATTAGTACGTCCAAGTGGAACAGAAGACTTACTTCGAGTTATGTGTGAAGCTGCTACACCTGAATTAGTTCATGATTACGTAATGGAAATTGTGAATGTTGTTAAAGAACAAATGGGTGCTTAGTTTATTAAGAGAAAGAGACTGTGATAAGGATTATCATGGTCTTTTTTTACATACTTTGGTTAGATTTTTGAAGGGAGAAATTTATAATGAAAAAATTTATTTTAGATGCCAATTTATTTGAAAAGTTTCCAGATGCAGAAATTCAATACTTTACAGTTAATAATATTGATAACCATGAACGCAGTGAAGATCAACAATATTTCAAGCAATTACTTGCAAATGCCAAAGAAGAGTCTAAAAAATATATTCAAGACGAAGTTTTTCGCAAAAATCCAGTAGTTGCTAGTTGGCGAGAAGTGTATCAACAATTTAAGAAAAAGAAAGGAGCACGTTCTTCGATTGAAGCCTTATTAAAGCGCGTTAGTCAAGATCGTGATTTTGATCCTATCTTACCATTAGTGGATTTATATAATAGCATTTCATTGCGATATGGCATTCCCGCAGGAGGAGAAGATGTTGATCAAATTGATGGTGCAATGCATTTAGGTGTAACTGAAGGTGGCGATGAATTTTGGCCTCTGGGAGCAAATGATAGTGAGCCAACTTTACCCGGCGAAGTGTGCTACTATGATCAAACTGGAGCAATTTGTCGGTGTTGGAATTGGCGTGAAGCGAAAAGAACAATGCTAACTGAAAACACTACTCATGCTGTTTTAGTAACAGAAGCAGTCACAAAAGAACAAGCACAAAATTTAACTTTAGCAATGAATGAACTACATGATTTAGTTCAAAACTATTTTAAAGTACAGCCAAGCGGAATTGTAAAATTGAATCGAGATAATCCGGAAGGAGATTTAAAATAAAAATTGGTATAGTTCTATACCAATTTTTATTTTTATATTTGACATTTAATTCTAAAGCCTTTATATTGTTAATTGTGATTGATAGATTAATCATAATTAATCTATACCAATTTTTTAAAATGAAATTGATAAAAGAAAGAAGAATTAAATTATGTGTGGAATTGTTGGAGAAGTTGGAAATGATAATGCAGTTGAATTATTAATTCACGGCTTAAAAAAACTTGAATATCGTGGATATGATTCAGCTGGAATTTATGTAAATGATGAAGAAGGTCATGACTACTTAATCAAAACTAAGGGTCGCATTTCTGAATTAGAAAAGAAGATTGGAAAAGATGTACATGGAAAAATTGGAATTGCACATACACGTTGGGCAACTCATGGAATTCCAAGTGCTGAAAATGCTCATCCTCATGTTTCTGCAGATGGACGTTTTTACATGGTTCACAATGGTGTAATCACTAACTTTAAAGAACTTAAAAAAGAATATTTATCAGATGTTGATTTCAAGAGCGAAACAGACTCAGAAGTTATCGTTCAATTAGTAGGTAAATTTGCTGATGAAGGAATGGATACATTAGATGCCTTTAAAAAAGCTTTAAGTTTACTTGATGAAGGTTCTGCTTATGCTTTATTGATGATTGATCGGGATAATCCAGATACTTTATATGTTGCTAAGAAAAAGTCACCATTATTGATTGGTGTATGTGATGGATTTAATGTAGTTTGTTCTGATGCAATGGCAATGTTAAACGTTACACATGAGTTTATTGAATTACATGATGGCGAAATTGTTGAATTAACTGCTGATGCAATTATGATTCAAGACAAAGATGGTCATCCAGTAGAACGTAAAACATTCCATGTAAGTGAAGATGCCAGTGCTTCTGAAAAAGGTGGCTATGAACACTACATGTTAAAAGAAATTGATGAACAACCTGCAGTAATGCGGAAACTCATTCAAGAATATATTAATGAAGATGGCTCAATGAATATTGATCATGACTTACTTAAAGCAATTGAGGATTCAGATCGCATTTACATTGTGGCTGCTGGTACAAGTTATCATGCTGGTTTAGTGGGACGTGAATTATTTGAAAAATTTGCTAAGATTCCAACCGATGTGTGTGTTGCTTCTGAATTTGCATATAACCGACCATTACTTTCTAAGAAACCATTCTTTGTTTTCTTAACTCAAAGTGGTGAAACTGCTGATAGCCGCCAAGTATTAAATCAAGTTAATGAATTAGGTTACCCAAGCTTAACAATCACTAATGTGCCAAATTCAACATTATCACGTGAAGCAACTTACACATTATTACTTCACGCTGGTCCTGAAATTGCGGTTGCCTCAACTAAAGCATATACTGCTCAAATCGCAGTAGAAGCATTACTTGCAAAAGCTTTAGGCGTTGATATGGGCTATCAAGAAGCACAAGACTTTGATATTCGACAAGAATTAACTAAAGTAGCTAATGGGATGCAAGAATTAGTTGATGAAAAACATCAATTTGAAGAATTAGCTCAAAAATATTTGGCTAAATCACGAAATGCTTTCTATATTGGAAGGGCTATCGATTACGATACAGCCATTGAAGCTGCTTTGAAATTAAAAGAAGTTTCATATATTCAAACAGAAGGATTTGCTGCGGGTGAATTAAAACACGGAACAATTGCTTTAATTGAAAAAGGCACACCAGTAATTTCAATTATTACAGATAAGAAGATTGCTGCTCATACTCGCAGCAATGATGAAGAAGTGGTTGCTCGGGGTGCTAACTTAATTACAATTGTGTCAAAAGACTTAGCAAACGAACATGATCAAATCGTATTGCCAGATGTTTATCCATTATTAACTCCATTAGTTGCAATTATTCCAGCTCAATTACTTGCTTACTATGCAAGTGAACAACGGGGCTACGATGTGGATAAACCACGTAACTTGGCTAAAAGTGTAACAGTTGAATAGCAAAAAAATAGGACATACACATGTCCTATTTTTTTAACTTAGTAAATTTAAAATGTAGTTGATAACTCTAAAAATTAAATAGATAATTCCACAAATTACGAATAAACGTAATCCAAAGTAGATCAGTGGAACATACCACAGTGCGGTACCGAATAAATCATAAATTGGAGCAAAAGTTTGATGCATTCCAGCTTTAGAAAAAAGACTTAATCCAATTTGAATAATTAAGATAATTGACCCCAAAATAATACTTAATTTTAATTGTTTTCGATTAACCATAACTGCTCCTCCTTAGACTTTCAAATTAATTATAATATGAATGACATTGAATTAAAATAGGAGAAAAAGAAGTTACGTGAAAAGTTAAATAAAAAATTAAATTTATTTACATTTTTCTATTGACAGCGTTTACATATAGATATATATTAATCATGTAAGGTATTTAATAATTTACCTTCTAATCAATTCTCTTTCTCTCTTATGCCGAGGTTGTGACATTGTCATGGCCTCTTTTATTTTGACAATTAATTGTTGTCTCAGTAAAATTAAGAAAGAATTTTAATCAGAGGTGTCCAAAATGAAAAGTCATGAAGTTTTAACATTAATTGAAGAAATTACTCGGAATGACGGTTCAAGATATTTTGAAATCTCTA
Source organism: Ligilactobacillus sp. LYQ135 (assembly GCF_053711055.1). NCBI lineage: Bacteria > Bacillati > Bacillota > Bacilli > Lactobacillales > Lactobacillaceae > Ligilactobacillus > Ligilactobacillus sp. LYQ135. Next base: position 54,775 of record NZ_JBSJYT010000007.1, read on the forward strand.
ATATTGTCCAAAATGGACGGGCCGAATTAGCTGCTGATCGTGGATTTATTCAACAAGTCCGTATTGTTCAATTAAACATTCCACGTTCTAAAAATGTAATTAAATATGAAGAGTACATTAATCAAAACTTTGAAATGCCCCCAGAAAATTTTGATCATTTTGAAGAGTGGAAACGTACACCCGAAATGGAAAAAATTGTTCAAAATATTCTACATGAAAATCATGTTGCTTAAAAAATTCGATTGTTTTTTCAGAAAATATGAAAAGCCCGTTTCAATAGTCGTTTAAAATGTGGTAAAATAAACCCGTACTCGTAATGAGTAATTTGTAAAAACTTTAGGAGGCTGTTTTAATGTCAGTATTCGTAAACGGTAACGCAATCTACAACGATGCTCGTAAGGGTCACTATGCTGTTGGTGCGTTTAACACAAACAACTTGGAATGGACACGTGCTATTCTTCAAGCTGCTCAAGAAACAAAAACACCTGTTTTAATTCAAGTATCAATGGGTGCTGCTAAGTACATGGGTGACTACAAGTTAGTTAAGAACTTAGTAGAAAATGAAATGCGTGTTATGAACATCACTGTTCCTGTAATCATGCACTTAGACCATGGTAACTATGAAGCTGCCAAGGAATGTATTGAAGCTGGTTACTCATCAGTTATGTTTGATGGTCATGACTTACCATTTGAAGAAAACTTAGAAAAGACAGCAGAAATCGTTAAATTAGCTCATGCTAAAGGCATTTCTGTTGAAGCTGAAGTTGGTTCTATCGGTGGTGAAGAAGATGGAATCATTGGTGCTGGTGAATTAGCTAGCGTTGATGAAGCTAAGCAAATCGCTGCTTTAGGTGTTGACTACTTAGCTTGCGGAATTGGTAACATCCACGGCAAGTACCCAGAAAACTGGCAAGGACTTAACTTCGATCGTTTGAAGGAAATTGCTGACGCTATTGATACACCATTAGTATTACACGGTGGTTCAGGTATTCCTCAAGAACAAATCGAAAAAGCAATCAGCATGGGTGTTTCAAAAGTTAACATTAACACAGAAAACCAAATTGCATTTGCTGAAGCAACTCGCAAATACATTGAAGAAGGCAAAGATCGTGAAGGTAAAGGTTACGATCCTCGTAAATTGCTTGCACCTGGTACACAAGCTATCGTTGACACAGTTAAGGAAATTATCGGCTGGCTTGGTACACCATCAGTTGACTAATTTATTGTTAATTGATTATAAAAAGACTGCGATTAATCGCAGTCTTTTTATTTTGATTTAATTTGTAATTTCATAGATTGAATTAAATATTCACTTATCAGTTTGAATAAAACAGTTTGAATAACAAGATTTAAGGTTAATTCACGTGAAGCTTCTTCATTCACCTTTACATTCAGTTGAAATTCATTTTGGCTTATTTGAGTTAGTGCTTGATTAAATAATGCACTAAAATGATCATATTGTTTCTGGGGATTCTTTAAGATATCCTCATTTAACCAAATTCGAATATCATCTAAAGAATAAGCACGTTTCAAAAGTGTAATTAGCATTAATGAAACGAGATGCTTTTGTGAATATTTTTTCTTTTGGGGTTTGGGAATTAAATTTTTTTTAACATAACTATTGACCATTGAAGAAGTAATTGGATTCTCAGCTAAAGAACCTAAGTAGCGATTTCCTAAGTTAACTAGTTGGTCCATATATAATTCGATATCAGGTAATTCTTGCCATTCAGGAAGTTTGGAAAGTTGGCTTAACCAATCATTAAGTTTCATTAGACAAAAGACCTTTCATAATATTTACTTAATTATATCACAAAATAGTAAATTCTAGATATATAATATAATTTTAAAGAGATTGTTACTATATAAACTAGACTTAGAGTCTAGATTAGATGTATAATTAATATAAATATTAAATGAAAGAGGAGAAAAATTATGCCAAAAAAATACTACGTAACAAATGAAGTTTTAAGTGCATTAACACATGCAATTGGGATTGGACTAAGCGTATGGGGATTAGTTTTATTGATTTTAAAGGGAGTTAAAACAAACTCATCATTAGTCTTACTTTCATTGATTATTTATGGAGTATCATTGGTTGGGTTATATCTTTTTTCAACTCTTTTTCATGCGCTTTATTTCACAAAGGCTAAACGTTTCTTTCAATGTTTAGATCACTGTGGAATTAATTTATTAATTGCAGGCACCTATACTCCATATTGTTTATTAGCAATTAAGGGGAAATTAGGAATTTTTATTTTAAGTTCAATTTGGTTATTGTCTCTTGGAGGCATGTTATATCACTTATTTGCAAAAAATCGTAAACAAATTGTTGAAACAATTTTATATATAGTAATGGGTTGGTTTTGTTTATTAGGAGCTAAACCATTAATTGCAAGTTTAGGAATAGTTGGCTCGATATTACTAGTAAGTGGGGGAATTCTTTTTACATTTGGAGCTTTAATTTACAGTGTTAAGAATTTAAAATTTGCTCATGTTATTTGGCACTTACTAGTAATGGGTGGAACAATCTGCATGTTTATTAGTATTTATATGTTTTTATGATAAAGATGGGAACTTAGGTTGCTATCTTTTTTTATTAGGTTAATTAAGTACAATAAAAAAGGGTAATTTACAAAGAACTTATGAAAATAATAAGTTTAATCTGTAATTCAAATTAAATTGTTAAGGACCATAGGAACGAATTTGACCATTCTAATCGTAGATATTCCCATAAAAAGATGCATTAAATAAGTGTAAACGCTTGCTGATGATAGCCGAAGATGTTATTTTATACGTAGAGTCAGATTTTGAAAGAAGTGGGGAATGATGGTTATTAATAAATTGAATCGGCAGCAAGAAGCAGCACTTAATTCGTTTGAAAGTAGTTTTAGTATCATGCATGCTTTAGCTGATAAAAACCGGCAGAAAATTATAGTATTGTTAGCAAAACATTTAGAAGATGGATTGACAGTTACAGAAATTACTGAAAACATGGCAATTACTCAACCGGCAGTTTCTCATCATCTAAAAATTCTTCGGGATGCAGGAATAGTTACTTTTCGTAAAAAAGGACTTCAAAGTATGTATTATCTGACTCTGAAAGATCCACTTAAGGAACTTGAAAAGTCATTGAAAGATTTACGAACAAAATTTGAACGATAATTTATTTAGCAGTATGTGTGGTAAACTACAATAAAGTAGTTTACCACTTTTTTATTTCGTAAATGTAAGGCGGATGATTAAATGAAGTATTATGCAGTTACAAATGGAAGAAAAAAGGGAGTTTATCGAACTTGGAGTGAGTGCGAAAAGCAAGTTAAAGGCTTTCCTAATGCTAAATTTAAGAGTTTTTCAACTTTTAAAGAAGCTCAAGCATTTGTTGAAGTCAAAAATGTTCAAGTCAAAAAAGCACCATCCCAAAAACAAAAAGCTTTAAATGACCAGTGGGGAACTCCTGAAATTGTAATTTTTACTGATGGAGGTTCGCGAAATCATGGAAATAAACGTGGAGAGCACGTTAAAAGCGATGATAAAGCTGCTTGGGCATTTTTAATTTGTAAAGATCACCAAAAGTTGCATGCAACTGCGGGGGAATATGGGGCAACTAATAACAAAATGGAACTGACAGCCTTAATGCATGCATTACGAACTTTAGGACAGAAAAAATGGAATAATGCCAAAATTAATGCGGTTTTAGATTCCAAATATGTATTACAAGCAATTCAATTAGGGTGGCTAAAAACATGGAAGAAAAATGGATGGAAAAAATCTTCAGGGGAGATTGTTGCTAATGTTGAGATTTGGAAAGAAATTGAAAAAATGCTGCCATACTTTCCAAATTTAAAATTTAGTTGGACTAAAGGACATGCTAACAATAAAGGAAATATCATTGTAGATAAGTTATTAAATGCAACAATGGATAAAATGAAATAATTAAAAAAGTGTTAAATTATAAAAATAAAACGTTTTATCAGCATAATTAATAAAATTGTTGATTGAAATCCCTCTTTTTAAAGATATAATTAAGTAGGTAAAATAATGGAAGGATTGATAGGTATCAAAACAAAGAAGATCAGTATTATTCTCATTGTAATTATAGCTATTTTTGCTGCTTTAGGTGGAATGACAGCTTATCAAGCAACTCATTTTAATAAGAGGGTTTCCATTAACGGAGTAGATGTGGGTGGCTTGACTGCTAAGCAAGCAATTTCGAAATTAAAAGGATCTAAGTTAAATAATACTGTATATATTGGAAATAAAGTACTATATCAAGGTGAAAAGACCGCTTCGCAATTTTCTAGTAATGATGAGGCGACTGTTAAACAAATTTTGAAAAAGCAGTTTACACTTATTCCAATAAATAAAAAACAGTCATTTAGTACAAATTCTAAAAAAGATAGTACCTATCGGAAAAATCAATTAAGAGCAGCTGTTTATGAAAGCTTGAAACAACAAAATAAAACGCGCCAACCAGTTCAAGATGCCTATGCAATTTTGAAGGATGGAAAAGTTAGTGTTGTTAAAGAAAAAACTGGTGATCAGTATGACATTAATGCAATGATGAAAGAGTATGATCAACAGATCAATAATGACAAAATTGTTTTGAAATCAGTCATTGCTAAACCGGTAAGTTCATCAAGTAAGCAAATTAAAACACAAAAAACTAAACTTGAAAAACTAGCACAAGCAGCAGTTGATTATAAAGTGGAAAACCAAACTTATAAATTGGCTGCTAAAGATATGATTAAGTCAGCTAAATATATAAACGGGAAGTATCAAATTAATGCCCAACCTCTTAAGGAAAAAATTAAGCAAATCAATCAAGAAAAAGCAACTTTAAATAAAGAATTTAATTTCAAAACTTCTACAGGTAAAGAAATTCAAGTTCAAGGGAAGACATATGGTTGGGCGATTGATTCAAATTCAGCTGTGTCAAGTATTTTAAAAGCATATGAAAATGGTACTCAAACAGTTGATGCCAAAAATAATATTTATGGCGTTGGCTATAATGAAAACGGAACAGGATATGGAGTAACCTCCAATGATGGAATTGGAAATACATATGCAGAACTTTCATTAGCTGATCAACATGCTTGGTTCTATCGTGATGGTAAATTAGTAGCAGAAGTTGATGTTGTTACAGGTGATGTGAAGACAAAATGTGAAACCCCAACTGGAGTTTACTATATTATGTATAAACAATCACCATCAGTATTAAAAGGAACTCATCCAGATGGCAAAAAATATGAGGTTGATGTAGATTATTGGGCACAGTTTACTAATGATGGTTGTGGATTCCATGATGCTAGTTGGCGTACAAATTGGAACAAGGATGCTTACTTAACAGATGGATCAAATGGATGTGCTAATATTAAACCAGCTGAAATGGAAAAAGTTTACAATGCATTATCAGCAAATGAGCCTGTGATTGTATATTAAATTTAAAGAGATGGCAAGCATTAATATTGTATTTCAAATTTGTTATGTTAAAATAGACAGTGTAACAAATTTGGGGATGTTTAGGATTCGACAGGTATAGGTCGAGCTTAAACTGCGCTTAGTAGGTTGCGTCTACTATAAAACGCTCAGTTAAATATAACTGCAAAAAATAATAATAACTCATATGCTGTAGCTGCCTAAGCGTAGCATAGCATAAATCTTGATCAGCATCGTCCACGTGCTGAGCGAGGTTTTATATGTAGTGGACTACGTTATTGACTGCCGTTTGAGGTCAATAAAAGAGTTTTTTCAAATTAGCTGATAACGACTGCCATGTTGCACGGCGAAATTATCAGTGAATTTTAAATAGTGCAACTATGAACGTAGATGTTTAGGTGGCGATATGCTTGGACGCGGGTTCGACTCCCGCCATCTCCATAAGAGGGCTGAAGCTTGGGAATGGTTAATTCTATTGTGCTTCAGCCTTTTTTCTTAGAAGAATAGAAGTAGGAGCGATTTTTTGATGAAAATTTTAATGGTAGAAGATAACAAATCTGTATGCGAAATGATGTCGATGTTTTTTGAAAAAGAAAACTGGGATGCCGTATATGCATATGATGGAGAAGAGGCTTTAAATAAGTTTAAAGAAGATCCTGAAAGTTGGGATATGATTACTTTAGATTTAAATCTTCCTAAAATGGACGGAATGCAAGTCAATTCTGAAATACGTAAAATTTCTAAAACTGTGCCAATTATAATTTTGACAGCACGTGATTCTGAAAGTGATCAAGTTTTAGGACTTGAGATGGGAGCAGATGATTATGTTGTTAAACCATTTTCACCAATTACTTTAATTGCACGAATTAAGGCCTTATATCGCCGTGCAAACTTAAAAGGTGGTGAAGAAATTCAAACTGAACAACCACAAAAATTTGATATTGTAACAGATCACTTAAAATTAAGCACAAAGACGCGGGAAGTCTTTTTAGATGATAAACCATTAAATAATTTAACACCAAAAGAGTTTGATCTTTTGAAAACATTAGCACAAAAACCACGCCAAGTTTTTTCTCGGGAACAACTTTTACAATTAGTGTGGGATTATGAATATTATGGCGATGAAAGAACGGTTGATGCACACATCAAAAAAATTCGTCAAAAAATTGAAAAAGTGGGACCTCAAGTTATTCAAACTGTATGGGGTGTAGGGTACAAGTTTGATGATTCAGAGGTAAACTAGAATGAAGTTTAATTTTAAATTTAAACTTCTTTACCAACAAATGTTACTATTTTTTGTAATGATCATTTGCTTTTTAACAATTGTGGGTGCACTAGTTTTCCATTTAACGAAGGAAAATGTATATCAAGATACTTGGAATCGGATGGAAGGATATGCACAAAGTATTCGTAAAAATGCGCTTGAATTGACTACTAATCAAAATGGTGAAACTGAGATTACTTTAGATGCGCAAGAATTACGTGATAGTGAAATGGTCTTAGAAAATAGTGATGTTCACTTTACGATCTATACTTCACCAGATCAAATTTTATATCCTCAATATGGATTTAAGTCTAAAATTTCTAAAAAAGACTGGAAAAGATTGCAGAAGGGTGAAATTTTAAAACGTCGTGATGATCTTGGGGGCGTTGGTCGAGTTGGTAAAAAGGCACCTCATCCGGATCCAGATAATGATCTTGTAAAGCATCGAATGACAGATATTTTTGTACCATGTTTTGATGTAAATGGACAGCTAGTAGCGGTAATTTCAGTTGCTTCTGCGGTTTCAAATATTCAAAGCGACTTCCAAAAAATTCGTGAAAATCTTTTGATTGCATTACTTGTTTGTGCCGTTATTGGATTTATTATTTGCTATTTAATTGCCTACTATATCACTAAACGAATCAAGAAAATGCAAAAAGCAACTCGTCAGATTGCGGAAGGTGATTTTGACGTCCAAATTAAACATGGAGATCATGATGAATTAGATGAATTAGCCAAAGATTTTAACCAAATGGCTAATTCTTTGAAACTTTCACAAGAAGAAATTAAGCGTCAAGAAGAGCGACGTAAAGAATTTTTAGCTAATGCTGCTCATGAAATGCGCACGCCACTAACAACCATTAATGGTTTACTTGAAGGACTAAAATATCATGCGATTCCAGAAAACAAGATCGATGAAAGTATTGATTTAATGAGTAATGAAACTAAGCGATTAGTTCGTTTAGTGAATGAAAACCTTGACTATGAACGAATTCGTTCTGGACAACTTAAATTGAATCTAACTACTTTTAATGCTGCTAATGAATTAGAGAAAATTTGTCGGCAGTTAAATCAAAAAGCTGAAAAAGAAAACGATAAATTTGTCGTCAATATTAAAGGCAAAGTGCCAGTATATGCTGACTATGATCGCTTTACTCAAATTTGCTTTAATATTATTCAAAATGCAATTCAGTTTACTCAAAATGGGACAATTACAATTACAGCAACCCATAGTGATGAAGAACATGGAACAATAATTAAAATTGCTGATACTGGCATTGGAATGTCTCAAGGACAGTTAAATAATATTTGGGAAAGATATTATAAAGTCGATCCTTCAAGAGCGCAAACTAAAGGTGAGTCTGGTTTAGGCTTAGCAATTGTTCATCAATTGATGCAACAACATCATGGTAAAATCAACGTTGAAAGTACTGAAGGAAAGGGAACTACATTTACCCTTTTCTTCCCTGATAAGTAAAAAAATAAGATTGCGATTTTCTCGCAATCTTATTTTTTATTGGTCTGAAGCAGATGTACTTGAACTATTTACTGAAGTTGAAGATGAATTTGAAGTTTGCTGTCCTTCTTCAAGTTTTGACATGATTGAACCTTGCTTAATACTTTTAAGATATTTTTGTGCTTTAGCATTTGCACTTGAAACATCTGCATCGTTTTTATCAGTAGTTTGGAGTTCAGGTGCATCACTATTGTATTTATCAATTGTAGTTTTATCATGATTTAATGACCATAAACTATTTGACTTATTACCAAGTTTATTTTCAATGGAAAGTAACTTAGCATATCCATTACTATAATTGTAATCTTTTGGATCAACTGGTTTAAATCCTTTTGGTACATAGTACCGAAGTAAGTTCTTATTATTAAGTGAATCAGATGAAGTTAAGGATTCCGTTACGTGTTTGCGATCCTTGGCAATTTCAGCTTTCACTTCTTTTGAAGGATGTGAAATTACTTTTCCAGTACTATTCTCATAAATTGTGTTACCAATTACAGTATAGTTTGGTGTGATGAAATTATCATTGCGGAATGCAACAGCTTGATTATGTTCAGGTGAGAATAAATCAGTCCCAAATTGAATATATTTCTCAGAATTAATTCCAAGTAAATGAAGCAAGGTTGGCAAGACATCAATTTCACCACCATATTGATGTTGAACGCCACCATTATTATCTCCTGGAATATGGATCATAAATGGAACCCGTTGCATTTGGACATCATCAAAACTATTCCAATCTGATGCAGACTTATCTAATAATGGTGCTAACTTAACATTACGAGTATCGGAAATACCATAATGATCACCATATAAAATAATTACAGAGTTATCATACAAGCCACTCTTATGCAAATAATCAAAGAATTCTTGTAATGCTTGATCAAGATAATGAGCAGTTACAAAGTAATTATTAACTGAACTATCTCCAGTATCAGCTGCTTCAAATGATTTATTTGCATCATCAATTTCAAATGGGAAGTGGTTTGATAATGTTAAGAACTTGACATAAAACGGTTGCTGCATATGTTCAAGATATTTAATTGAATCATGGAAGATCAATTTATCCTTAATACCATATTCAGTTAAGTTATTTGCATCAGTATTATAATAGCTTGAATCAAAGAAATACTGATAACCTAAGTTCTTATAAACATCATCACGATTCCAAAATGAACCATTATTTCCATGGAACACTCCAGTTGTATATCCTTGTGTTTGATTCAAAATTGCTGGAGCACCTTCAAAAGTATTGTCAGATCCAAGTGCTGAGAAAAGCGATCCTTGAGGTAATCCAAAAGTTCCTGTTTCTAGCATTGTTTCAGCATCTGAAGTTTTTCCTTGACCAACTTGATTAAAGAAATTATCAAAACTATAAAATTCTTTTCCATTATATAAACTATTTAAAAATGGAGTAACTTCTTTACCATTCAATTTATAGTTGATCAAAAATTGTTGGAAACTTTCAAGATGAATTACAATTACGTTTTTACCTTTAGCAATACCAAACATTTTAGGATTAGGTTGTGCATAATTTTCTTGGTTGAATTTCAAAATCTTATTTAAATCAGAACTTTCAGCACTATTCCGTGCATGATTATTTTTAGCAGTTTTAATTGCATCATAAACAGTAAAAGTATCTAAACCTAAATATTTAACCAAGTATTCACGATCAAAAGTGCGGGTCAATAACTGAGGACGATCAATTTCACCTAATACAATATTAAATAAAAGCATAAAAAGTGAAAAAGATGTCATTGCCACCGCTTGTTTTTTAGGAACTGGTTTAGGATCAACTTTTAAAAAGTGAGTCATAAAACCAATTGCTAGTAAAATCAAGTCAGCAACAACGATGATATCTTGCGGTTTTAACAGTGCCAAGGAACTAGTACTAAGTCCTTCTGAAACTGCTGAATAACCAAAAATAACGTTCATTGTCATAAAATCAGTGAATTCACGATAATATATTACATTGAACATTAGTAACGCAGTGTTAGCGATATAAATTAATGTCATAAAAATATATGCTGGAACACCACGTTTAACATAAAGTGCTAATCCAAGTAGCAGCAATGTAGTTGCAATCGGATTAATTAGAAGTACAAAGTATTGGTAAAATCCTTTAACTCCTAAGTGAAAATCGATGAAGTAAACTAAAATTGTTTTTAACCAAAATAAGAAGGTTAATAGCCAAAAGTATCCCCATCGAGTATTTAAAAACTGATGTATTTTTTTGAAATGCACGGTCAGTAACCGTCCTTTCTTTAAAATTAAACCAAACATACAAGATATATAATAAACTATTACCCCCTACTTAGTTAAGTAATTTATGACATTTATTAAATATTTAATGTGAGATTTTTGAAAAGGGTTGCAATCAAAAGAGAAATCGATTACAATTGGGAAATGTTGTGTAAAAGAGAACTGATTAGAAAGAGGTAAATATAATATGTTAATTGCACTTATTCCAGCATTAGCCTGGGGAAGCATTGGCTTGATTAGTGGTAAACTTGGTGGAACTGCTAATCAACAAACACTTGGGATGACATGGGGTGCATTGATTTTTGCAATCATTACTACTTTATTTGGATGGCAACACTTCATTGAAACATCCTCATGGAAATTATGGATTGTCGGATTAGTTTCAGGATTATTCTGGAGTTTAGGTCAATATCAACAATTTTCAGCAATGAAAGCTGTAGGTGTTTCCAAGGCAATTCCAATTTCAACAGGAGCACAGTTAGTTACAAATGCATTGGCAGGTGTAATTTTATTTCATGAATGGAAAACAGCTCACCAATTAACAATTGGATCAATTGCATTAGTTGTTTTAGTAATTGGTGCAACTTTAACTGCTTTACGTGACAAGCAAAACACTGCAATCAATGCAGAACGCATTCAAGAAGATTGGCACCGTGGAGCACGTGCTTTAACTTTATCAACATTAGGTTACTTAGGTTATACTGTTGTGGTTACATGGACTGGTGTTGATACTAAGGCAATGGTATTACCACAAGCAGTCGGCATGGTTTTAGGTGCCTCAATGTTTGCTTTAGGTAAGAATGCATTTAGAAAAGAAACATATAAAAACATCTTTACTGGTTTAGTGTGGGGAACAGGGAACTTCTTCATGTTTGAAGCAACTCGCATTGTTGGGTTGGCAATTAGTTTCTCATTCTCTCAAATGGGAATTGTAATTTCAACATTTGGATCAATCTTGTTCTTAGGCGAAAAGAAAACCAAGAAAGAATGGGTATACGTAATCACTGGATCATTAATGGTTATTTTAGGTGGTTTTTTACTCGGTTTATTAAAATAAAAGATAAAAAAGGCTGCAATGAAAATTGCAGCCTTTTTTGTCTATTGTTCTAAATGCTTTTGTCGTACCTTTTTTGATATAACAAATCTATAATTATTTGTCTTTAAGTGTTTATAAGTAAAAATAATAATTTATCTTGTTTTTTATGTGTCATTTAAGCAAAAATATTGTATAATGAAAGTGTACAGAAAATCGATAGCAAAAGGAGATATTACGATGGCTCACATTAAATTTGACAGTTCAAACTTAAGTAAGTTTGTTAAAGACTATGAACTTGACCAAATGCAAGCAATGGTAAATGCTGCAGACGAAGAATTACGTGAAGGTACAGGTGCTGGTAATGACTTTTTAGGCTGGTTGAATTTACCTGTAGATTATGATAAAGATGAATTTGAACGGATCAAAAAAGCAGCTAAAAAGATTCAATCAGATTCAGAAATTTTAGTTGTTTTAGGAATTGGTGGTTCATACTTAGGTGCACGTGCCGCAATTGAATTTTTAAACAACAACTTCTATAACTTGATGGATTCAAGCAAACGCAATGCTCCTCAAATTTTCTTTGCAGGAGACTCAATCTCATCATCATACTTGTATGATTTATTAGATTTGATTGGCGATCGTGACTTTTCTGTTAACGTTATTTCTAAGTCAGGAACAACATTAGAACCTGCAGTTGCATTTAGAATTTTCAAGAACAAATTGGAAGAAAAGTATGGTAAGGAAGGCGCACGCGAACGGATCTACGCAACCACAGACCGTGCCCGTGGAGCATTAAAGACATTAGCTGATGATGAGGGTTATGAAACATTTATCATTCCTGATGATATCGGTGGACGTTTCTCAGTATTAACACCAGTTGGCTTGTTACCAATCGCTGCTTCAGGAGTTGACATTGATCAATTAATGAAGGGTGCTGCTGATGCACGTGAAACTTACACAGATCCAGATTTGAACAAAAATGAAGCATACCAATATGCAGCATTACGTAATATCTTATTCCGTAAAGGTTATAACATTGAATTACTTGAAAACTATGAACCATCATTAATGTACTTTGCAGAATGGTGGAAGCAATTAATGGGTGAATCAGAAGGTAAAGATGGCAAGGGAATTTATCCATCATCAGCTAACTTTACAACTGACTTACATTCATTAGGTCAATACATTCAAGAAGGTCGTCGTGTATTAATGGAAACAGTTATCAATGTTGAAAAACCAAATCATGACATTGATATTCCAATGGATGACAAGAACTTAGATGGCTTGAACTACTTAAAGGGTAAAACAGTTGATTACGCTAACAAGAAAGCTTGCCAAGGTGTAGTGGTTGCTCACACAGATGGTGGTGTGCCAGAAATGATTATTAACATTCCTGACCAATCAGAATACACATTAGGTTACTTAATTTACTTCTTTGAAATCGCAGTTGCAATTTCAGGATACTTGAATGGCGTAAATCCATTTAACCAACCAGGTGTTGAAGAATACAAACAAAACATGTTTGCTTTATTAGGCCGTCCTGGTTATGAAGAAAAGACAAAAGAATTAGATGAACGCTTAAAATAAGCAAAAAAATTAACGAAAAGCTGTGGTGAATGCCATAGCTTTTTTTGTTAAATTCAATTTTTTGAAAAGATTTTAATGGATGCAGATTTCATTTTTTGCAAAAATAATTAGAGTTATTAAATTTCAAGTTATATTTTTGATATAATTAAGTTGCAAATATATTAAAATCATTTTGCAATTCATGATTTAAGCTAACAATTTTCAAGAAATTTCGATACAATGAGAATAGAGGAAGTTTGGAAGGGAGCATGTGCATGATTGCTAAGTCTGCAGAAGAATTAATTGGGGAACAAAAGGAGCACTTTTTGATTCCGGCAGACCAAGTTGCAAATGTTTATGAAAATAATCACTTGGATCATGCCTTTTTAGTATTAACTAAAATTGGGTATGCAAAAATTCCAGTTTTAGATAATGAACAACATTTCAAAGGGCTGATTTCATTAGCGATGATTACGGAATCAATGTTAGGATTAAATGGAATTGATCCTAGTAATTTAAGTAAACGACAAGTAGCAGAAGTAATGCAAACCAACGTACCTACAGTAACTACTGATAATGATATTGAAGATGTATTACATTTACTTGTCGATCAACCGTTTTTAGTGGTGACAAATAAAGATAATGTGTTTAAAGGAATTATTACGCGACGCGAGTTAATTAAAAGTGTCAATCATATGGTACATGAACTTGATAAGCGTTATAATGTAGAACCAAAATAAAAATAGTCTGTGGCTTGGTCACAGACTATTTTTATTGGACATTTTTGTCCGCTGAAAGATCGATTGGGCTAGTTGGAACTTTAATTCCAGCTTGAGCTAAAGCATTGAGATAAGCATGTAAATATTTACGTTGAATAATTGCTTGTGCACCACTTTTAGTCATAATGATGACGCGATATACTAATTCACCCTTACCAATATCAACAGGCCCTTGAATTGTTGGACCACTAACAATGTCATTATTATCTTGATTATCAAGTTCTTGGTTAACTGCTTTGATAATTTTAGTCATCTTGTTAATATTTGTATCTGGTTCAATTCGGATATTAACAACTGCTCTCATTGGATTACGTGACATATTAGAAACAATGGTAATGTTTCTATTAGGAACAAAATGCAAAGTTCCATCGGCTCCTAAGACTTGAGTAGTTCGCAATCCAATTGCATGAATGGTTCCTTCAATACCAGCAATTTTAACAGTATCGCCCACAACGAATTGTTGTTCAAGTAAAATAAAAAAACCAGTAACAACATCAGTAACAAAACCTTGTGCACCCAATCCTAAGGCTACACTTGCAATTCCAGCACCAGCAAGTAAAGTACCTACAGGAATTCCAAATAAAGATAGTAACGCATAAATTAGGAAAAATAACATGGTATAGTGGAAAATATTATTAACAAGTGTATAGATAGTCCGAACACGGCCATCAGCAATATAACTGCCTTTTTTTTCTTTTTTGGTAGTATGTAAAATCACTCGCCGAATTAACTTTTTCCCAAATGAATTTAAAATCGTAAAAAGTAAGCAAATTAACACAAAAGAGATCGTTTTAGTAATTAAAATTGAAAAAACTTTATTCCAATCAATACTGTGGGTAAAACGCATCCATACATTAGTTTGTTCACTTACTGTTTTGGCAACTTTTGTATTATTTGTGGCAAGAACAAAATTAAAATTATTAAACACAATTGAACCTCCATAATAAAATCATGTAAGTATTATATCAAAGAAAAGTCCAGTTTACGTGAAAAATTTGGTATAATATAGACGTTCATTAATATTATACGGCAACAAATTCCGTCTAAACTTTAGAAATAGCATATTATTGCGGTTTCATTTATTAAATGATATTCTAAAACTGTAGACATCTAGACAGGAGGGATCATGCTTGACAATGACATTTGGACAATTAGCAGGAATAATTGCTGCAATTGCATTTTTGATTTTAGTTGTGTTCATTTGTCGAGTCCTTGCAAGATTAGTTAAAACGGTCTCACAATTGACAAGTACATTGAATACGTTGACAAAGGACGCAGACAATATTTCTGATCAAGTTGAACAGCTTTTAGGAAAGACCAATGATTTAATGGCTGATATTAACGAAAAATCAAGAAAAGTAGAACCATTATTTGATACAATTGTTGATTTAAGCGAAAGCGTTTCTGATTTGAACGATGCGAGTCGGGGAATGGCAAGTCGAATTGCAGAAACAGCTAAAGATTCATCTAAGATGAAAAAAGCTTCAACATTGTTCAGTGTTGGCAAACATGCAATGGGCGCCATTAATAAAGCGAAAACTAAGAAATAAATATTGCTAAGGAGGAGCTTTAAAATGAAGAAAGGTTTTTTATTAGGATTAACAGCAGCTGCTTCAGCAGCATTCGTAGTTTCAAAGAAATTAACAGAATCTCAAAAAGATAAGATTGCAATGAAAGTCGATGAAGTCATGTTAAATGTGCGTGACACAGTTTTTAAATATGATAAATATGCACATGATTACTTAGACGAAAATCGTGATACAATTAATCATTTTAAACAAAACGTATCAGAAAAAGTTAATCGTGTGAAAGATAATGCAGCTGTTTCAGAAGCATTAACTTCTTTGAAAAAAGCTACAAGTGATTTAAAAGATTACATTACAGAAAATAATGATGATCCCATAAGTGAACCTGCTGATGATGCAGTTATGCAAGGTGATATTTACATTAACAGTGCTGATTTAGAAGATACTGATGATGATCTTCAAACACAAGTATTTTATCCTCAAGGTTGGCGTGAACCAGCACAAAGTTTAGATGATAATAACGAACCTCAATATTAAAATAAAAATACGGTTACAGTCAATCGCGATTGTAACCGTATTTTTTATACAATTTTATTATTTAACTGGAATAACTTTAAGTTCTTTTGAAGTGTGCGTAAATGGAGCACAGCCATTTTCAGTAACATGAACACAGTCTTCAATACGCACGCCAGCAACACCTGGAATGTAAATTCCGGGTTCAATTGAGAAACACATTCCCGGTTGTAATTCCATATCGTTGCCTTCCATAATTGATGGAAATTCATGTTCACTTTGGCCCATCCCATGACCTAAACGGTGAATGAAGTATTCACCATAACCAGCTTTTTCAATGATGTTACGTGCAATTTGATCTAATTGAGAAGCTCTAATTCCTGGCTTAACTGCAGCTTGAGCAGTTAATTGAGCTTCCAAGCATACATCATAAATTTCTTTAGCTTTTTCGTTAATTTCTCCAAAAGCAACGGTACGAGTTGCATCTGAAATATAACTATCATAAATTACTCCAAGATCAAAAAGAACCATTTTATTTGGCTTGATTAAATCATCTTTAGGAGCACCGTGAGGATCGGCTGCATTGGCACCACTTTGAATAATTGTGTCAAAGCTCATATGCATAATTCCTTTTTTCATTAATGCATATTGAATTTCAGCAACAATGTCACGTTCTGTTCGATTCTTTTGTAAGGCATTAAAGCCAACTTCAAATGCAAAATCAGCCCACTTACCTGCAATTTCAAGTTTTTTAATTTCATCAGGAGTTTTAATTAATTTTTCCTTTTGAATTAAAGGAGTTAAATCACCAATAAATTGAGCATTTGGATATTGTTTTTTGATTGCTTCAAAACGTTCAACCGTTAAATTTCCTTTTTCAATTGCCCATTTTTCAGGATTATGTACAATTTTTTCAATGTGACTTTTAATTAACGCATATGGATCTTCATGATCTAAATAACCGTAAACAGGATATTTCCAGCCAGTTTCTTTTACGGATTCAACTTCTAAGGCAGGGGCGAAAACAAAAGGTTCATGATCTGGAAATACAAACAATCCTAAAGTACGTTCGATTGGATCACTTTCAAATCCAGTAAAATAAGCGATGTTTTTATAATCACTGACATATGCAATGTCATAATTTTTTTGAGCTAACCATTTTTGAACAGTTTCAAGGTGTGACATTTTAACTCATCCTTTCACATAAATTTGATTAAAGTATACCATACATAGACAAAAAAGATGAATTACTGACAGATGTAATTTTTTCAAAATAACTAAAAACAATAGTTGAAGTATATTTTATCTCGTTTTGAAATTTACCGTGCAATTACTAAATGATTTTCATGAAATTAAGCAGAATAAATGAAAATAAGCTGTCATTAAAAAGTAAAATTAAGTAGAGTTAATAACTTAATTAAAAGCATTTAAAACGCTTGCATTCATATGAAAACTTTGATAAATTTAATAGTGTTTGGAAAATGAAATCGAATGAAAAAATTATCAATGGAAGGAGCTTAACCATGGAAAAACAATCGATTACAATTTATGATGTTGCTAAAAAAGCAGGCGTTTCAATGGCAACTGTTTCGCGTGTAGTTAATGGCAATCCTAATGTTAAGCCAGGAACACGGAAAAAAGTTATGGAAGTGATTGACGAACTTGATTATCGTCCTAACGCTGTTGCCCGTGGATTAGCAAGCAAGAAAACGACAACTGTTGGGGTAATTATTCCAGATGTGACTAATGTCTATTTTTCATCCCTTGCACGTGGAATTGATGATGTTGCTACTATGTACAAGTACAATATTATTTTAGCGAACTCTGATGGTGATGAAAATAAAGAAATCCAAGTATTTAATAATTTGTTAGCTAAACAAGTTGATGGCATCATTTATATGGGAACCCATTTAACTGATACTTTACGTGATCAAATTAAACATACTAAAACACCAGTGGTATTGGCTGGCTCAGTTGATCATAAAAATGAAATTACAAGCGTACATGTTAATTATGTAAACGCAGTTAAAGAAGCAGTTATAACACTAATCAATCATGGAGATAAAAGGGTTGCTTTTGTTTCTGGACCACTTGAATATCCAATTAACAGTGAATATCGCTTGAAAGGATATAAAGAAGCTTTAAGTGAAAATGGAATTGAATTTGATCCTGATTTAGTTTTCGAAACGGATGATTCATATCGTGCAGGCGAAACACTTTGGCCAGCATTATCATCTGCAAATGCAACTGCTGCGTTTGTTGCTGATGATGAACTTGCAGTGGGAGTATTAAATGGAGCAATTGATGCAGGAGTAAAAGTTCCTGCAGATTTTGAAATTATTACTGGAAATGATTCTAAATTAACTGAAATTGCCCGACCACAACTTTCATCAATTACACAACCACTATATGATATTGGTGCAGTTGCAATGCGGTGCCTAACAAAGTTAATGAATAAAGAAGACGATCAAGTTGAAACAACAATTGAATTACCATATGGGTTCATTAAACGGGGGTCAACGCGTTAATTAAATAAAGTAACTGAATTCATTTTTCACTGGCATTTCAGTGAAAAATGAATTTTTTTATATTGATAATTTAATGTTTTTTTGATAACATTTAACTTGACTGTAATTGTCAAATTCAAAAATGGAAAGAGGTATTTCAAAATGTCAGGACATTCAAAATGGCATAATATCCAAGGCCGTAAAAACGCCCAGGATGCAAAACGTGGAAAAATTTTCCAAAAAATCTCACGAGAAATTTACATGGCTGCAAAGACGGGTGGTCCTGATCCAGATGGAAACCCACAATTACGGCTAGTTATGGATAAGGCACGCGCTGCTAACATGCCAAAAGATAACATTAAACGTGCGATTGATAAGGCAACTGGTACTGGCGGTGCAGATTATGAAGAAATCACATATGAAGGTTATGGACCAGCAGGTGTTGCTGTATTAGTACATGCCTTAACAGATAACCGGAATCGAACAGCTTCTGCAGTTCGGGGTGACTTTAACCGTAATGGTGGTAACTTAGGTGAATCCGGTTCAGTTAGTTTTATGTTCAACCGTAAAGGCTACATTGCAATTTCACGCGAAGATTTAGATGTTGATGAAGAAACAATGGAATTAGCAGCAATTGAAGCTGGTGCTGATGATGTTCAAACTTCAGATGATGTTTTTGAAATCTACACAGATCCAAAAGATTTTGAAAGTGTTCGTGATGAACTTCAAAAAGAATATGATTTGGCAACTGCTGAATTGACAATGGTTCCAACAACTACAACTGCAGTTCCTGCAGATAAAGTGGAACAACTTCAACGGTTGATTGACAAATTAGAAGATGAAGATGATGTTTCAGAAGTGTTTACATCAGCTGAATTCCCAGAAGATTAATAGTGATAGTGAAAAGTCGGAATTGGTCCGGCTTTTTCTTATTAAAAGATACTTCTTTTATAGTAAAGCGATATAGATCAATGAAAAGCGAGGAAAAAACTTTGAATAAAGTAACTGTTTTAGGTAGTTTAAATGTTGATACAATTCTTCAAATTCCACGTTTGCCTCAACCAGGCGAAACATTAGCAATGTCTGATAAACGTAATGCTGGTGGTGGTAAAGGTGCTAATCAAGCAATTTCAGCTGCACGTTCAGGAGCAAAGGCCTCATTTATCGGGAAAATCGGTGATGATGAAAATGGAAGAATGATGCTTAGTTTCCTGAAGGATGCAGGCATTAACACTGAACAAGTTACCGTTTCAGGTAAGGGAACTGGACAAGCATTTATTTTGCTTCAAGATAGTGGTGAAAATAGCATTATTATTTTTGGTGGTGCTAATCAAGAAATTCGTGATAAAGATATTGAAAATGCACGTGAAATGATTCAGTCATCAGATTTTATTGTAACTCAATTCGAAACTCCTTTTGATCAAGCAACCCATGCTTTTAAAATTGCTAAAGAAGCAGGCGTAGTAACTGTTTTAAATCCAGCTCCAGCACATAAAAATGTTGATCCAGAGTTATTAAAAAATGTTGATTTAATTGTGCCAAATGAAACAGAAGCTGAGATTTTAACTGAAATTAAGGTTATTGATGAAATTACTGCCCATGAAGCAGCTAGCCGGTTGCAAGAATTAGGTGCTCGAAATGTCATTATTACATTAGGTGGTAAGGGTGCTTATTACAAGACTGCAAATGAAGAAAAATTAGTAAAAGCATTTAAAGTTGAAGCAGTTGATACTACTGCTGCTGGAGATACGTTCCTAGGAGCATTGGTTAGTCGATTGAAAAAAGATTTTAGTAATCTTGAAGAATCAATTATTTATGCAAGCAAGGCATCTTCAATTGCAGTTCAAAAAGTTGGTGCAATTCCATCAATTCCTTCTGAACAACAAGTTTTATCCGCATTAGAAGAAGATCAAATTTAAAAACTAATAAAAGTTAGAAAATAGGCTGTACTTTAACACAGCCTATTTTTTATGATTGAAAATATTTTTCTGAAAAAAGAAAAAATTTACGTACTTAAAAGATTGAGGGGAGGTATTGCAATGAATAAAAGTACTCAATTATTTGAAATTCTAGATGAAGCAGTTGAAAATCGCACTAGTGATATTTATTTTTTGCCACAAGAACATTGCTATAAAGTTCAATACTATACTAAAGGAAAATATATAAACTATTGTGATTTAAGCTTTACGAAAGCAGATGAATATATTAATTATTTCAAGTTTCAAGCTAATATGAATATTAGCGAACGAAGACGACCACAAGCAGGTAGTTGGCGATATAATTATCAAAATAAATTAAATGTGAATTGCCGTTTTTCAAGTATTGGTGACTTTTTAGGAAGAGAAAGTCTAGTAATTCGTTTGATTTATCTGCTAGAAACTCATGGTCAGCGTTTTTTTGAAGTACATCAATGGGTCAAAACGATTGAATATTGTCATCGCAGAGGACTTATTTTATTTTCAGGGCCGACAGGTTCAGGTAAAACGACATCAATGTATGAATTAATTCGCCAATTTTCTGATCAACAAATATTAGCAATCGAAAATCCAATTGAAATTTACAATCCTGATATTTTACAACTTCAAGTTAACGAAAAAGCAGGAATCACTTATGAAGATCTAATCAAAGTCGCTTTAAGACATCATCCTGAAATTTTTGTAATTGGTGAAATTCGTGATGAAAAAACAGCTCAAGCCGCAATTCAAGCTGCCTTAAGTGGTCATCTCGTATTAAGTACAGTTCATGCTAAAAGTGCACGCGGAGTGATCGAAAGATTGCTTAACTTAAACATTTCAATGGTTGATTTAAAACAAACCCTTCGGCTAGTTAATTATCAGCGGTTGATTCCAGATGTAAATAATAATTTAAAAGTATTATTTGATCAACTGGAATTGAAAACCGGATCATTTGAAAAAATATTACAAAATTCAGAAGTAAGTTCAGAATGGAGAAAAAAACTTGAAAAACAATACTTACAACAAAATATCAGCGAAAACACTTATCAAAAGTATATTCATGGCTAAAAAAGCAAAAAGGTGGAATTTAAAACAACAAGTCGCTTTTTTTGAAACTTTAGCTGATATGCTTAATAGTGGCTTTTCAATTAAGCAAAGTATGCAAAATTTATCAATTTTATATCCACATTTAAGTGAAGATTTAAAGGATGTTTATGTTAATTTAACTGCAGGAAAATCTTTTAGTGAAAGTACAAGACAATATTTAACTTTTAACATATCAAATCAACTAGTTATTGCTGAAAAACATGGGCAATTGATTTTATGCGTCAAACAACTTGGAAAATACTTGCATAAAAAGCAAGCACAAAAAGAAAAATTAATTGGAGTGCTAATATACCCACTTATTTTACTAGGATTATTGATAATTATGATTAGCATTTTTGCAATCTGGTTAAAGCCAACTTTGTCATCCTTAGATATGAATAATTCAATGGATCATTTTCAAAAAATTTATGGTCAAGTTATTAAAGTTATTTTAATGATTAGTCTATTAGCATTAAGTGGATACTTTTTAAAAATTTTGATTTGGTGGAAACATCAAGGAAGTTTAAAAAGGCATGATTGGTATAGTCACTTACCAATATTAGGAAAAGTTTATCGTCTATTTGCTTATTATTATTTAAGTTTTAACTTAGCTTTATTGCTTAAAAGTGGGTTAAATTTACAAGAAATTTGTCTTTTCTTACGTTCTTTTGAGTCAAAATCACTAATATCTGAATTAGGAAATAGTCTAGAAAAACATTTAGTATCAGGCAAGCGCATTGATCACTTTATTGATAAATACGCATTTATTCCTGCAGAATTAAAAATTTTCTTTAATAAAGGTTACACTAACCAGGAATTAAGTAAGGATTTAATGATTTATTCAAAGACTCAGTATCAAAAAATGATGCGTGCAATTGATAATTTGATCAATGTAGTTCAACCGCTTTTATTTTTAATAATTGCATTAGTAATTATTGCAGTTTATTTATCAATTTTATTACCAATGTATTCAAGTTTAGGAGGAATTAACCAATGAAAAAGAAAGTTAAAGGATTTACATTAATTGAGATGGCAATCGTTTTATTTATTATTAGTTTGTTAATTTTAATCATTATTCCTAATATTAATCATCAACGTAAAAACGCAGTTAATGTAAATAGTGATGCAATGAAAACGGAATTGCGGACGCAAGCACAGTTATATTTATCTGAACATCCAGAAACGAGTGCAGCGAATTTATCAATTCCAATGTTAGTTAATGATCACTACTTAACTAGTCAACAAGCTAAAAAACTCAACGAACAAAAAATTACAATCCAGGATGTGCTTAATGAAAAGTAAGGCTTTTACATTAATGGAAATGACAATTGTCTTATTTTTGACAGCATTATTGTTACTGATTGGTTTTAAAATTTCACAAAAATCGCAAAATCAATTTATTGAAGAGCAGTTTATACAAAATTTAACCACAAAAATTAATGAGAAATTGACCTATGGGCGAAATCATCAAAAGTATATTAAATTTGTATTTTTAGATGACAAAGTAGTTATATATGATGGCACTACTCATGTTGAAAAGTGCCAATATCCTAAAAATTTAACAGTTCATGGGGTTAGGACAGAAATGTTTTCAGCTACAGGGGTAACTCGACCCCAAACAATTCAATTTGTGAATCATAAAGAAAAATATGGTTATGACTTAATTTTTGAACTCAGTTTTGGAGGAACTTACCGTGTACGAAAAAATATTTATAGATAGAAAAGTTTCGGGCTTTTTGATTGCAGATTCAATGATTGGGTTATTAATTATTTCAATTGCAATTTCACTTTTTTGTTTTAATCAGTCATGCTTTTCAAAATTAGAAAACGAATTGTATTTAACCAATCTTAAAGTACAGCAAGCCTATACCGAAAGTATTCAAAATATGAATAAATCGCAACAAATCAATCAAATAAAAATTCAAGATAAGCAAGGAAGTTTTTTGATTTATGTTAAATAAAAAATTATATGGTTTTTCGTTCGTTGAAGTTATCATTGCAATTTTAATTGCAAGTGTAGGATTACTTTTAATGGGTGGAATTTTATCTCCATTGTATCATCAATTTACAAGTAACAAAGGAATGAAAGTACGAATGCAATTAGAAAAAATGACCGCTACATTAGAATCTGACAGTATGAAATTTAGATGGGATGACACTATAAGTGGCTTTCCTAAAATCTATAGTGATACTCAAAAAAGCACATATAGGATGTTACAAAAGAAAAAAGCTTTAATTTTACAAAATGAAGAAGGACAAGGATACATGCCCTTATTGATGGGAAATGATGGATTTAAGTGGAAGTATTCAGAGCCAATTTTTGAAATTTGGATAAATTACGAGAAACATGTTTATCATAAAAAATTGTAATACCGAAGAGGGATTAAAATGAAAAGTAAGGTGAGTGCAATGTTAATGACTAGTGGAGTTTTCTTTCTGATTTTTTTAACGATTATTTTTTATGGTCAATTGTACTATTTTGGATCACAATTAAAGTTTTATCAAGAAGACATTGATTATAATAAGGCGAGAACAATGCGTAACATTGCTCAAAATCATCAATTAAAAGAAAATGAGATGTTAACATTTAATTTAGGAATAGTTGAATTAAAAAATAAAAAGTATGTTGTTAAGTTAAACTCTGGAAAAATTTATAATTTAGATCCAGTTTCAGTTGGCTTGCAATCAAAACAGTAAGTCGGTAAACTGTTACACGAATATAAATGATTGAGAGGAATATCTGGTGGAATTAAAAGAAATACAACAAACATATCAATTATTAGCACAAACTATAGAGATCTTGCAAAAAAAATTGGAATTATCGTACTTTGATGCACTTATTGAAACTTTAGGCAATCTTTTTGAAAGAACGATCAATGCACAAGAAGCATTGGATGAAACTACAGTTAATGAATTAGAAAAAATATACCATCAAGTAGATATTCAACAATTTTCAAGTGAAGAGATGCGGCAAATTATCCAATTATTATTGTTAAATTCATATAAAAAAGAATTTATCCAACCTAATCATCAAATGACTCCTGATTCAATTGGCTACTTAATTACATTTTTAATTGAAAAATTAAGTAGTAAAACTAAAGTAAATTCTATTTTAGATATTACAGTTGGTATGGGGAATTTGTTAAGTACAATTCTTAATAATTTAAAAAATGCAGGACTTGATCAAATTACTGCATATGGAATTGATAATGATGATACTTTATTAGGAATAGCTGATATTTCAATGATGTTACAAGGAAATACTTCAGTTGAGTTATACCATCAAGATGCTCTTGATGAAATGATTATTCCGCAAGTTGATCTTGTGATTGGTGATTTGCCAGTGGGATATTATCCACTTGATGAACGGGCGAAAAAATTCAAATCACATGCCCAAACAGGACACTCATTTGCTCATTATTTACTAATTGAACGTTCTTTTAGTCAATTAAAAGAAGGTGGTTGGGGAATATTTATTGTTCCAAGTGGAATTTTTGAAACTAAAGAGTCTCAAAAACTACTAGCAGCAATTCAAGATAATGGCTATTTACAAGGATTACTAAATTTACCTCAAGACTTGTTTGTTTCAGAAAAATCACGTAAAGCAATTATGTTAGTTCAAAAAAAAGGTATCAATGCTAAGCAAGCTAAGCAAGTATTACTTGGTGATTTTCCGTCATTAAAAAATAAAAAAGCATTTGACCGCTTTTTAGATGAAATCAGCAGTTGGGTTAAAGAGAATTTAAAATAAAAATTTTTAGATTGTGTTTTGTCAATTAAGACGTTTTAGTGTAGAATTTCAAGTTAGATACTAAATTATGGGAGGTGACAGGATGAACGAGAAGAAAAGAGAAAAATTGGAAGAACAACTTGCTAAAAAAGCAAAGGCAATTGAAGAGTATGCAAGTACAATTATTGTACGAAATGAAACGGATATTATTATTGATGGAGATCCCTATCAACTGGTTGAAAATTATCATGATGGGTTTCAAATTGATAAGCTAAAAGAACGTTTTAGTCCAATTTTAACGAAATTTGATTATATTGTTGGCGATATGGGATATGATCAGTTGCGTTTGCGAGGATTTTACAGTGATAAGCGGAAAGTGCAACCATCACAAAAAATTTCTCAATTACAAGATTACTTATATGAATATTGCAATTTTGGTTGTTCATATTTTGTGTTGAAAAACATGAAAACGCATGATAGTTTTCCTGCACCACAAAGAAAGCATCCAACAACTAAAAAGCGCCCTGTACGGAAGAAAAATTACAGTGAAAATCGAAAAAATACTAGTGTAAGAACAGTTAAATCTAAAAATAAACGTCAAGGAAGTCGACATTTTGTAATTCGACAAAAGAACCACCAAAATAGGAGGAAGACTGATGGCAAATAAACAATACAAAGGTTATTTGATTGATCTTGATGGAACAATTTATAAGGGAAAAGCTAAAATTCCAGCTGCAAAAGAATTTATTGAAAAGTTGCAAGCTAAGCAAATTCCATTTTTATTTGTTACCAATAATAGTACACGTTCACCAGAAAAAATTGTTGAAAATTTAGCGCAAAACTTTGATATTCATGTTTCTTTAGACAACATTTATAGTTCTGCAATCGCAACTGCAGATTACTTAGCTGATTTAAATAAAGACAAACGTCAAGTGTATGTTATTGGGGAATTAGGTTTAAAACAAGAGTTATTAAATCATGGATTTATTTTTAACGAGACAAATCCGGATTATGTTGTTGTCGGATTAGACTATGATTTTACTTATCATAAAATGGAATTAGCAACATTAGCAGTACGTAAAGGTGCACAATTAATTGGAACTAATCCAGATTCTAATTTACCAAGTGAACGTGGAATGATTCCAAGTGCTGGCGCCTTAGTTGCTGGAATTGAGTATGCTACTCAACAAAAAGCCACCTATATTGGTAAACCGGAAAGTATTATTATGGAAAAGGCTTTAGAAAAAATGGGCTTGAATAAAGCAGATGTCATTATGGTAGGGGACAATTATCAAACTGACATTATGGCAGGAATCAATTTTGGAATTGATACTTTAATTGTTTACACGGGATTATCTACTCCAGATGATGTTGCCCAAGTTGCTATTAAGCCAACCTACCAGCTGAAATCACTTGATGAATGGCATGTATAAAATGAATAAAAGTAGTTTTTTATTAGTAAGAGATATAGTTGTTATGTTATTAGCAACTATATCTTTTTCAGTTGCAGTTACTGTTAACTGTACCCCACTTTATAAATGGTTTGTTACATATTATCATTTAGCTCATTTAGTTAATTTGTCTTCTGTTGAATTAATGAGTAATTATCAAAATTTGTTAAAGTATTTGAATTGCTTTTGGATTCATTCATGGAAACGAACAATTCCAGCATCGCATGCCGGATTAGTTCATTTTAGTGATGTAAAAGGATTAATTCAAATTAACTGGCTGATTTTGTTAATAAGTGGAATTGGAGCAGTATATTTAATCAAGAAAAGAATGCAACAGCATCAAATGTGGCAATTAGTTATTCCACTACAATTTTTAGGGATGACAGTACTTGGGTTAATTTTTATTTTAATTGCAGATTTTAAAAATATCTTTTTGAAATTTCATCAAATTGCTTTTTCAAATCAAGATTGGCTATTTAACCCTAAAACGGATCCAATTATAAATGCATTGCCACCCGAGTTTTTCGAGATGTGTGCACTTAATGTTTTAGTGGTTTGTATCATTATTGGAATGTTAATCTATCTTCTTAGTAAGAAAGAATTAAAAAAATAAAGACTGTGAATTTCACAGTCTTTATTTTTATGATTTTTGTTTAGATGATCTTGATTTAAGTGCGCTAATGATTGCTGGAAGAAGTGAAACAACGATAATTCCAATGACAATCATTGAAAAATGTTCTTTCACAAATGGGAAGTTTCCGAAGAAATAACCTCCACCACAACATAAAATAACCCAGCAAATTGCACCTGCTACGTTATAGCGAATAAATTTAGAGTAGTTAACGCCACTTCCTCCGGCAACAAAAGGTGCAAAAGTACGAATAATTGGCATGAAACGTGCAAGTGAAATTGCAATGCTTCCATGTTTTTCAAAGAATGCTTCTGCACGATTTAGATCATCTTCCTTAATAAATTTTCCGAAAAATGAATTCTTAGTTAATTTTTTGCCGACTTTTTTACCAATAAAGAAATTCAATGAATCACCAGCAATTGGTGCAATTAAAAAGAGAATTACAAAAACACCAATGTTTAAATGGTATGCTGGATTTGCAGCTAATGCACTTGCTGCAAACAGTAGTGAATCACCAGGCAAGAAAGGTAAGATGACGGCACCTGTTTCTACGAAAATAATTAAGAAAAGGATTAAATAAGTCCAATCACCAAAATTATTTACAATAGAAACGAGGTGTGAATCAATGTGTAAAACAAAATCAATTAATTGTGACACATCAAACCTCCTAATAAGAAACAGTAATAATGTGATTATAACGTTTTGGAATAGTAAATACAATTAAAGATTAAAATTTTTCATTAATTGAGTACTATGAGTAGCTTGTCTTTTTTCAGGATAAATAGTGTTCATTGCATGATTAACAGCAATTGGTGCTTGACCAAAACCAGTTGCAATTAGATCAACATTACCTTCTTGAAATGCAGTGTCACCGACAGCATAAACGCCAGCAATAGAAGTTTGTTGATTATGTGCAACTTCAATTTGCCGATGATTAATTTTTAAATTCCATTTTTGCATTACACTAGTATCAGTCATGAAACCATAATTTACAATTAAGGCATCGGCTATAAGAGTTTTGAAGTCATCTTTAGTACGCGAACGCTTTAGAGTAATATTGAGTTGATCATTTTTTTGAGTTAATGATTCCACCATGAATGGAGTCAAAATTTGTGTATTGTCTAAGGCTTTAATTTTACTGATTGAACTTTCAAGTGCTCGAAATTGGTCTCGCCGATGAATAAGAGTAACATGATGAGCTACTTGACTTAATTCAAAAGCCCAATCGGCAGCTGAATCGCCTCCGCCTGCTATAACAATGTTTTTATCTTTGAACATTAAAATATCTGGAACGTTATAGAAAAGAAATTTGTTTTCAAATTCAGCAGCATTTTGAATTTTTAATTTACGCGGTTCAAATGCACCTACGCCAGTAGCTAAAATAATAGTCTTTGAATATGTTGTGCGTTTATTTGTAGTGATTTCAAAATAATCATTATTTTTATTGAAATTAATAACTGTTTCATTTAAGTGAATTTCAGGATTAAAAAAATCAAGTTGTGTTTTTAAATTTTCAATTAGTTCTGCTCCAGAAATTTTAGCAAAACCAGGAATATCATAAATTTGTTTTGAAGGGAAAAGAGCAGATACTTGACCGCCGATTTCGGATAAACTTTCAATTATTTGAATTTTTGCTTGACGCATTAAAGCATAGGTTGCAGTGAATAACCCAACTGGGCCGGCACCTACGATTGTAATATCATAAATATTATTTTCCATGATGAAAATCACCTTTTCTGAGTTTAAAAGTTTTCTAATTTTGTTATACTACATATTAGAAGAAATTAAAGGAGATGTCCATTGTGAATTACCCACAACTTAATTTAGAAAATGAAAAAGGTTCTAAAGCGACAATTAAGACTAATATGGGAACAATGCAATTTCAATTGTTTCCAAATTTAGCTCCAAAAGCAGTTGAAAATTTTGTAAGTTTAGCAAAAAACGGTTACTATGACGGAGTGATTTTTCATCGTGTAATTAAAGACTTTATGATTCAAGGTGGCGACCCAACTGGAACAGGAATGGGTGGTCAAAGTAAATGGGAAAAACCATTTGAAGATGAATTTTCAAATCAATTGTTTAATTTACGCGGAGCTTTATCAATGGCTAATGCGGGTCCTAATACTAATGGAAGCCAATTTTTTATAGTTCAAAATGCACATTTAGATGATTCCATGGTTAAGGAAATGAGTGCTGCAAGTTATCCTGATGAAATTATTGAAGAATATAAAAAAGGTGGAACTCCTTGGCTTGATCATCGTCACACTGTATTTGGTCATTTAATTGATGGCTGGAAAGTATTAGATCAAATTGCAGCTGTTAAAACTCTTGCAGGAGATAAACCTGAAAAAGACGTTGTAATTGAGTTAATTGAAATTACAGAATAGGTGTATGTAATGGATTATCGCATTGGAATGATTTTAACTGGGAAAGTAACTGGTTTACAATCATATGGCGCATTCGTAATGTTAGATGATAATACGCAAGGATTAATTCATATTTCTGAGTTAAAGCATGGATATATTACCAATATTGATGATTACTTGAA
This sequence comes from Ligilactobacillus sp. LYQ135, assembly GCF_053711055.1. NCBI lineage: Bacteria > Bacillati > Bacillota > Bacilli > Lactobacillales > Lactobacillaceae > Ligilactobacillus > Ligilactobacillus sp. LYQ135. Next base: position 84,581 of record NZ_JBSJYT010000007.1, read on the forward strand.
AGTAGGTCAAATGGTAAAAGTAATGATCATTGATATTGATGAGTATACAGGAAAGATCTCATTATCTTTAAGATGCTTAGAAAAACCATTTAATTTTAAATATAATCGTGAAGATATCACCCATCAATATAAAAAATATTGGAGTAATCGACATGTAGAAGAAGGATTTACTCCAATTAAAACGCATTTGAATAAATGGATTGAAGATGCATTAAATGATATTGAGAATGGAAAATAAAAAAATTCAAAAAAGTTCTTGACCTAAGACCAAAAATTATATATTATAATAAACGTTGTCAGCGAACGGTTGATTCATTAAAAAATTCAAAAAAGTTCTTGACAGGGTTTATTTTTTTGATTAAACTATAAAAGTTGTCAGTTCAAATCAAGAACGTTTAAAAAAAATATTTAAAAAAAGTTCTTGACATTATCAAATGACATGTTAAAATAATAAACGTTGTCTGATTGATAACAATAAGTTGTAGATCTTTGAAAACTGAATAACGTTTCGATAAACAAATGTGCAGGGCAATTCATGAAAATGAAATGCAAACATATTTGCGAAGTCAATTCGCTAGTAAATGAGTCACAAAACTTTTT
>NZ_JBSJYT010000008.1:0-81184 GCF_053711055.1 Ligilactobacillus sp. LYQ135
TTAGAGGAACGCCTCTTGCAAGGGTAGGAAGTCGCCGTGCTGTTATTCCGGCATAGCTCAGTTGGTAGAGCATCTGACTGTTAATCAGGGTGTCGACGGTTCGAGTCCGCCTGCCGGAGTTGATTTCATAGACTAATGAGTTTTCACGGAAAGTGATCAGCATAGTTTATATGACCCGTTGGTCAAGTGGTTAAGACACCGCCCTTTCACGGCGGTAACATGGGTTCAAATCCCGTACGGGTCATCTTTATGCCAGTTTAGCTCAGTTGGTAGAGCATCGGTATCGTAAACCGGCGGTCACAGGTTCGAATCCTGCAACTGGCAGTAATCTGGTTATTGTTCGTTTAAAGACTGTGAGTTTATCACAGCCTTTTTTTTTTTATTGAGTTTTAATAGAGTAAGATAATTTAAAATTTTATTAGATGTTTTTAATTACTATATATTGACATTTCATCATAAATATCGCTATACTTAGACATGTTATGCAAAAAGTTTATTAGAAAATTTTAATTTGTAGAAATGAGAGAATATCTATGTCTAATATAGATTCATCGAAAACTTTTTTAGGACATCCTCGTGGATTAGCAACTCTTTTTTTCACAGAAATGTGGGAACGATTTAGTTATTATGGTATGCGTGCCATTTTACTATTCTATATGTTTTATTCGGTTGCAAATGGAGGACTAGGATTTAGCAAAAGTACAGCAGCATCCATTATGTCGATTTATGGTGCTTTAGTATATTTAACAAGTGTATTAGGCGGCTTTATTAGTGATCGAATTTGGGGAAGTCGCAAGACCGTGCTTGTTGGTGGAATTTTAATTATGCTAGGACATATTGTATTAGCCACCCCATTTGGAAGGCTTGCACTCTTTATTTCAATTGCATTAATTACTTTTGGAACTGGAATGTTAAAGCCAAATGTTTCTGAGATGGTGGGTGATTTATATGATGAAAATGATTATCGTCGGGATACAGGTTTTAATATTTTTGTCTTTGGAATTAATATGGGAGCCTTTATTGCGCCGATTGTAGTTGGATATTTGGGACAAAAGTATAACTTTCACGTAGGCTTTTCAATCGCAGCATTTGGAATGCTTCTGGGATTAATTCAATATACAATTGATGGCAAAAAGTATTTATCAAATGATAGTTTATTTCCAAGCGATCCGCTTGAACCAGAAGAAGTGAAAAGTTTAGTTCGTAAAGTTATTATTTGGATCATAGGAATTGCGTTAGTTTTTTTAGTAATGAATGAATTTAATATTTTAAATATTAATAATATTATTACAGTATTATCAGTAATGGCAATTTTAATTCCAATTTATTACTTTATTTTGATGCTAAGTAGTCATAAAGTTAATTCAATTGAACGTCAACGAGTCTTATCTTATATTCCAATGTTTTTAGCTGCAATTTTATTTTGGACGATTGAAGAACAAGGTTCAGTGGTGTTAGCAATTTTTGCTGAAGAGCAAACGAAATTGACGATTTTAGGGCATACTTTTCCAGCAAGTTGGTTTCAAAGCATGAATCCATTATTTATTATGTTATATGTTCCATGCTTTACATGGTTGTGGAGCAAAATGAAAAATAAGCAACCATCATCACCAATGAAATTTTCAATTGGTTTGTTTTTTGCCGGAATTTCATTTTTATGGATGATGCTTCCAGGATTGTTATATGGAACAAGTACGCGGGTATCACCACTATGGTTAATTATGAGCTGGGCTTTGGTAATTATTGGTGAAATGTTAATCTCACCAATTGGATTATCAACAACTACCCAATTAGCTCCTAAAGCATATCGCTCACAAATGATGAGTATGTGGTTTTTAAGTGATGCGGTTGGACAGGCGATCAATTCACAAATTATAAAATTTTATACTCAGCAAAATGAAATTGCATATTTTGGAATAATTGGTGCAATTACCATTATTTTTGGCTTTTTATTGCTCATAATTACTCCTAAAATCAATAAAATGATGAATTTATCACATTAAAATAAATTTTTTTCAAAAAAGTACTTGCATTTTTGGATTAAACAAGGTATTATAATTAAGTCGGATGCGTTAAGTGTTCGCTACTTAATTAATATGGAGGGGTAGCGAAGTCTGGCTAAACGCGGCGGACTGTAAATCCGCTCCTTCGGGTTCGGTGGTTCGAATCCACTCCCCTCCATCATATTGGGGTATAGCCAAGCGGTAAGGCAACGGTTTTTGGTACCGTGATGCGCTGGTTCGAATCCAGCTACCCCAACTGATATAAGAGACTATGACCTAGGTCATAGTCTTTTTGTTTTAGTTTTATTTTTTAGTGCGGTTGCTATCTATTTAAAATATAATAGTGGTATACTAGTACTAATTTATAAATAAAGGAATGCAAAGTATGGGATCTCCAATTTACATTAAAATACATAATAGTATTAAAGAGGCAATTCAAGAAGGAAAATGGCAAATCGGCGACCGCATTCCTGCTGAACGGGAATTAGCAGAACAATTTGGTGTTAGTCGAATGACACTGCGACAAGCAGTTCAAACGCTTGTTGATGAAGGAATTTTGGAACGCCGTGTAGGAGCAGGGACATTTGTTGCTCGCAAAAAAGTGCAAGAAAGAATGTCTGGAATTACAAGTTTTACTGAGATTATGAAAAATCAAGGGAAGCGTCCTTCAAGTCGCACGGTTTCATATCAAGTTACCAGTCCTTCACTTAGTGAGCGCGAACATTTAAGGTTACAAGAAGGTCAAAATGTTTTGCGAATGGAACGAATTCGGTATGCTGATGAAGTGCCCATTTGTTTTGAAGTTGCCACTTTGCCATATGATTTGGTAAAGGATTATCAACGTTCACAAGTAACTAAATCACTTTATCAAACATTAGCTAAGCATGGCCTTCATATTGGACATGCTCAACAAATCGTTTCGGCTTCAAGTGCTTCTGAAAAAATTGCGGATTTCTTAAAAATTAAGCGTGGAGCACCAATTTTAAAATTAAGACAAGTGACTCAACTTGAAACAGATGAGCCTTTTGAATATGTTAGAACTGAATATGCAGGCGAAAGATTCGAATTTTACCTTGAAAAATAAAGAAGAACTTAGTGAATTAATTCACTAAGTTCTTCTTTATTTTTTGTAAATATACTAATGCAAGATATTTAGGCAAAGCTAGCATTCTTTTAAAACGTTGGGGTTCTTGAATTAACCGATAGAGCCATTCAATATGATGATCGATCCAAAACTGAGGAGCACGTTTAATATTTCCAGATAAAACATCAAAACTACCACCTACTCCCATCCAAATAGCATCAACACTTTGACGATGAGCTGCAATAAAGAAATCTTGTCGGGGAAATCCTAAAGCAACAAAAATAAAATCAGGTTGAACATGTTTGATTTCATCAATAATTGGTTGTGCATTTTTAAAATATCCATGATGATACCCAGCAATAATTAAGTTAGGATATTTTTTTTGAATTTGTGGAATCATAGATTGAATGACTGCTTCCTTGGCACCTAAAAAATATACTTTTTTATGCGCTTGATTAGCATATTGAAGTAATTCAAGCATTGTATCATAACCCGTAACTCGCTCTGGAAGGGGTTTTTTTAAAATTTTAGCGCCTTTAATAATCCCAATTCCATCAGCTGTTACATAGTCAGCTTGGTTGATGATAGTTTGATATTGAGGATTTTTACGAGCCGCCAGTACGATTTCAGGATTAGCAGTGACTACAAAACGATTTTGATGATGAAGATCATCTTGAATTAGTCGTGCTACAAGTTGTTTTTGGGTAATATTAAGGAAATCAATTCCTAAAATATTAACTTTATGAGTATTTTGCACATTATCAACAACCTTTTGTGTAATTTACTTTATTATAAAACATTCTTGTACATAGATGTGAATAAATGAGGAAAAAGTGATAAAATAGTAACAACTATATAATTAGAGATTATCTTAAAAGAGGATTACAATGACACATAAATATGCAGACGATAGTTTAGCACTTCATACGGATGCGTATGAATTAAGTATGATGGAAACATATTGGCGTAATGGTATTGCTGATCGAAATGCAATTTTCGAGGTATACTTTAGGAAACTCCCATTTGATAATGGATATGCTATTTTTGCGGGATTAGAGAGAATTATTGAATACTTACAAAATTTGCATTTTTCAGAATCAGATTTAGAGTATTTGAAAAATGAAATGGGCTATGCAGATGATTTCATTGAATATTTGCGTAATTTTAAGATTAAGGTTAATGTGCGTTCAATGGTTGAAGGCGAAGTTGTTTTTAATAACGAACCTTTAATGCAAATTGAAGGACCATTAGCAGATTGTCAGTTAATTGAAACTGCAATTTTAAATATTATTAATTATCAAACCCTTGTAGCAACTAAGGCTGCACGAATTCGTGCAGTGGTTGATGATGACGCTCTTCTTGAATTTGGAACACGTCGTGCTCAAGAAATGGATGCTGCAATTTGGGGAACACGTGCAGCATATATTGGTGGCTTTGATGCAACCAGTAACTTACGTGCAGGAAAAATTTTTGGAATTCCTGCAAGTGGGACGCATGCTCATGCATTGGTTCAAGCCTATCAAGATGACTATAAAGCATTTAAAGCCTATGCACAAACGCACAAAGATTGTGTATTTTTAGTTGATACATATGATACTTTACGTTCAGGTGTCCCTAATGCAATTAAAGTGGCTAAAGAAATGGGCGATCAAATTAACTTTTTAGGTGTTAGAATTGATTCAGGCGATATGGCCTATATTTCTAAATGTGTACGTAAACAACTGGATGCAGCTGGCTTTACAGATGCGAAAATTTATGCGTCAAATGACTTAGATGAAAAAACCATTATGAACTTAAAGATGCAACACGCTAAAATTGACGTTTGGGGTGTAGGGACTAAATTGATTACAGCATATGATCAACCAGCTTTAGGTGCTGTATACAAAATGGTGGCAATTGAAAATGAAGATGGTGAAATGGAAGATACTATTAAAATTTCAAGTAATGTTAGCAAAGTTTCAACACCAGGGAAAAAACAGGTTTGGCGTATTACCCGTAAAGATTCAGGTAAATCAGAAGGAGATTACGTTGCATTATACAATGAACAACCACAAAAATGTAAATCTTTATTAATGTTTCATCCACAGTATACCTATATTAATAAACAAGTAACTAATTTTGATGCCCAACCACTTTTAGTTGATATTTTTAAAGATGGTCAATTAGTTTATCAAAAACCATCATTAGATGAAATTAAAAAATATTCACATGATAAATTGGATAGTTTATGGGAAGAATACAAGCGATTATTAAATCCACAAGATTATCCGGTTGATTTATCTAAGAAGTGTTATGACAATAAGATGGAAATTATTCAAAAAATTAGAGAAAAAAATAATAAAAAGCCAATGCCAAACGACATTTAGCTTGAGCAGGAGTGGTATTTATGCGTGAATTACAAGCAAAGATTATTAAAGAATTAAGGGTAAAACCACAAATTGATCCGCAAAAAGAAATTCGTAGATCAGTTGAATTTTTAAAAGCATATTTAAAAAAGAATTCATTCTTAAAAACGTTAGTATTAGGAATTTCTGGGGGACAAGATTCAACCCTTGCAGGAAAATTGAGTCAAATGGCAATTAGTGAATTAAGAACTGAAACAGGTGATTCTACCTATCAATTTGTTGCGGTTCGTTTACCATATGGTAATCAAGCTGATGAACAAGATGCAATGGATGCAATTGAATTTATGCAAGCAGATCAAGTAATGCGAGTAAATATTAAGGATGCTGCTGATCAAATGACCCAAGCAGTCGAAGCTAATCATCTTGAAATTAGTGATTTTAACAAGGGTAATATTAAAGCACGGCAACGCATGATTGCTCAATATGCAATTGCAGGGGCAATGCGTGGAGCAGTTGTTGGAACTGACCATGCAGCTGAAGCAATTACGGGATTTTATACTAAATATGGTGATGGTGGAGCTGATATTACTCCACTATGGCGATTAGATAAACGTCAAGGAAAGCAAATGCTAGCATTTTTGAATGCTCCTAAGCATCTATATGAAAAAACACCAACTGCTGATTTAGAAGATCAACGTCCCGCTCTTCCTGATGAAGTTGCCTTAGGTGTTACCTATGATGATATTGATGACTATTTAGAAGGCAAGGAAATTGAACCACAAAATGCCCAAAAGATTGAAAATTGGTACTTGAAAACAGAACATAAAAGACATATGCCAATTAATGTTTATGATGAATTTTGGAAATAAGGTAGGATAAATTAAATGAGAAGAGTTAATATTAATCAATATTTAAGTGTTATTAATGCAGTTTTAGATAGTACGCAAAAAAGTAGTGCCAAAATGGATCCGTACTTTAACATTTTTCGTAGTGCTTTAAATGACAATGAAGAAATTGAAGCAGAAGACTATGAAGCAACTCAAGAAAGCTTTGCTAAAGGTGTTAAGCAGTATCAAGAGAATTTAGAAAAATTAAAAAAGGCTCAAGCTCCTGCCCAATTAATTGGAGTGCATAAGTTATTGGTTTCTCATTATCGTGACTTTGTAACTGGTTGCGAAGAAATGAATGCAAGTATTGATTATACGAATCACCAAGTTGATCGTAAAAAGTTTGATCAAGCCGAAGAAGTTCAAGAAAAAGCAATGGATAAAATCAATACAAATGTTCAAAAGATTATTCGGGGATTACGTTTAGGATAACAAATCAAGAGGTTGTGCATAGCGCAGCCTTTTACTTTATTAAAGAGGAATTTTAATATGGATGAAAAAAATTTAAAATTAACACAAGCACAATTATCATATAAACCATTTCAAGTTGAAAATGTGTTACAAATGCTAGATGAAGGTAATACGGTTCCGTTTATTGCACGTTATCGTAAGGAAAAAACTGGAAGTTTAGATGAAGTTCAAATTCGTGAAATTCAAAAGACTTATTCACAAATAGCTAAAATTGAGAAGCGTAGGGCTGATATTATTAAAACCATTGAAGAACAAGGGAAAATGACGGCTGAATTAAAACGTAAAATTGAATCAGCTGACTCAATGCAAGTCTTAGAGGACTTATATTTACCATATAAGCAAAAACGGCAAACTAAGGCACAAATTGCCAAGGCAGCTGGTTTAGAAAACTTAGCACGTTATATTTTAGCGTTTCATGATGATTATGAACAAGAAGCATGTCAGTATATTAATACTGAAAAAGAGATTAATAATGCACAGGGTGCTTTAAATGGTGCACATGAAATTATTGCAGAAGCTTTTAGTGAAAATGTGCAGTTACGTGATTGGATCCGTAAAAATACCACTAAGTATGGCAAAATTGTCACGGATGTAAAAGATGAAGAAAAAGATGTGAAGGGTGTTTATCAAACTTATTACTCTTTTGAAGATAAAATTAATCAAATGGAATCGTATCAAGTTTTAGCAATTGATCGTGGTGAAAAAGAAAAAATCTTAAAGGTTAAGGTTGACGTTGATGAAGAATTTATTTTAAGATATTTGCATTCACGTTTTATTGGCTCCAAACAAGGTCAAGCAGCTGACTTTATTGCCAATGCATATACAGATGCTTATAAACGTTTTATTAAACCTTCAATTGAACGTGAAATTCGACGAAATTTAACGGAAATGGCAGTTGAAAAAGCCATCAATATTTTTGGGGATAACTTGTATCATCTTTTAATGCAAGCTCCATTAAAAGGTAAAGTTGTTTTAGGATTAGATCCAGCTTTCCGAACAGGATGTAAGTTAGCGGTCATTGATCCGACTGGGAAATTTTTAGCTAAGGCAGTAATTTATCCACATGAAAAAAACAAGGGACAAAAAATTAATCCACAGTTACGTAAAGATGCAAAGGAAACGCTGAAAAAATTAATCAACAAATATGCAGTTGAAATGATTGCGATTGGAAATGGAACGGCAAGTCGTGAATCTGAAAGTTTTGTAGCTGAAGTTTTAAGTGAAATTTCCACTAAAGTGTACTTTGTAATTGTAAATGAAGCTGGAGCCTCAGTTTATTCAGCAAGTCAAATTGCACGTGATGAATTTCCAGATTTTAATGTCGAAGAACGTTCGGCAGTAAGTATTGCCCGCAGATTACAAGATCCATTGGCGGAATTAATTAAAATTGATCCCAAATCAATTGGAGTTGGACAATATCAACATGATTTACCGCAAAAGGAACTGGATGAAAAATTATCTCAAGTGATTGAAACGGGAGTAAACCAAGTAGGAGTTAACTTAAACACTGCTAGTCCACAGTTGCTGGAACATATTTCAGGCTTGAATAAAACCATTGCTAAAAATATTGTTAAGTTTCGGGAAGAAAATGGTAAGTTTGAATCGAGAAATCAATTAAAAGAAGTTTCACGATTAGGTAACAAAGCCTTTGAACAATCAGCTGGATTTTTACGGATTGTTAATGGAGAAAACTCATTTGATAATACTGATATTCACCCGGAAAGTTACCAAGTTGCACAGCAAATTTTGACTGCAAATCAAGCGAGTAAAGCTGAAATTGGAAGTGCTCAGTTAGCCCAAAAATTAAGCCACTTTGATATCCACAATTTTGCACAGCAAAATGATGTGGGGGAAGAAACGGTTCAAGATATTGTGGATAGTTTGAAACAACCCGGGCGTGATTTTCGTGATACTATGACAGCACCATTATTACGTGCTGATACATTGCATCTTGAAGATCTTAAAGCTGGAATGCAACTTCAAGGAACTGTGCGTAATGTAGTTGATTTTGGAGTATTTGTAGATATTGGAGTAAAGCAAGATGGATTAGTACACATTTCAAAATTGAGTAATCATTATGTGAAAAATCCACAAGATGTAGTATCAATTGGGGATATTGTGGATGTTTGGGTGGATGAAGTTGATCAAAAACGTTCACGAATTCAATTGACAATGATTAATCCACAAAAGAAAGCAGACCAAAATGGATAATTCACAACTTCAAAAAATTGTTGAGAAAATTTCAATTACAGATTTTGGACTTAAATTTAACCATAAATCCCGGTTTAATTCACGTTTAAGAACTACGGGGGGAAGATATTTACTAGCAAGTCATGCAATTGAAATTAATCCTAAAATTGCAAAGAATTATTCTGAAAAAATATTGGTAGGAGTAATTCGGCATGAATTATGTCACTACCACTTACATTTGCGTCATCAGGGCTATAAACATCAAAATAAAGATTTTAAAGAATTGCTACAAAAAGTGGGCGGTTCAAGATATTCTCCTGCAACGCTAAACTCTAAAATTAAAGTGGTGTATCAATGTCAACGCTGTTTTAAGGAGTATCCACGCCAAAGAAGAATTAATGTTAATAAATATTGTTGTTCTCAATGTCATGGATCGCTTAAAATGATTGAAAATAATTTTGAAAAATAGTTGCATGAATTTTTTATGTTTGTTATAATCATTTATGTTGTTGCGGGTATGGCGGAATTGGCAGACGCGTCAGACTAAGGATCTGGTGAGCATTTTTGCTCGTGATGGTTCGAATCCATTTACCCGCATCTGAGTGATTGAAAGATGAAGACCGTGATAAATTTCACGGTCTTTTTATTTTTCAATTGTCAGAGTATAATTCTTTATTAAAACAAAAAATAATGGTATTTTAAACTTTGGAAATTATATGACTGAGGTGAATTAAATGTCAGAAGGAATTAAATTGACAGCAAGTGCAAGTTACTTGCCACCACGTGTAGTAAGTAATGCTGAATTAAGTCAAATTATGGATACTTCCGATGAATGGATCCAAGCGCATACAGGAATTAAGACAAGACACTATGCAATTGATGAAGATTCTTCAGAAATGGCATCAAAAGTTGCTACAAAACTTTTAAAGCAATCTAAAGTAAATCCAAACGAAATTGATTTGATCATTGTCTCAACGATTTCACCAGATGCATTAACACCATCAACTGCAGCTTTAGTGCAAAAGAATATTGGTGCTTCAAACGCATTTGCATATGATTTATCAGCTGCATGTGCAGGCTTTATTTTTGCATATAGTACTGCCGATAAGTTTTTGCATAGTCCACAGTATAATAAAGCATTAGTCATTAGTGTAGAAAATAATTCGAAAATGATGGATTTCACAGATCGCACTTCAACTGTCTTTTTTGGAGATGGGGCTGCTGGCGTTTTATTAGAAAAAAAGGAAAATACAACTGATACGTTAATTGCTGAAAAGATGCATACACAAGGGAATATGGATGCAGTTAATAGTGGAAGAATAATGCCAATTTCTGACATTAAGGCTGAAAACCATCCTCAAGCTAAGGCATTTTATCAAGATGGACCTGCTGTATTTAACTTTGTTACTACAACAGTAATTGACCATATGAAAGAGTTTTTAAAGGATAATCACTTATCACCAGATGATATTGATTTAGTGATTCCTCACCAAGCTAACTTGCGGTTAATTGAAAAAATCTCAGCAGGATTAAGCATTCCGTTAGATAAATTTGCAGTAAATGTAGATTATGCAGGTAATACTTCTTCAGTTGGAATTCCACTAGGATTAAGTGAAGAACTTGCGCATGGTAATCGACCTGCTAAAGTTTTACTAACAGGTTTTGGGGCTGGCTTAGTATATGGGAGTTTGTTATTAGATTTACGAGATTATAAGTAATAAAAAAATCGCGATAACAATATCGCGATTTTTTTATTTAATATCCATAACCACCTTGAGTGCCAGTAGTATACTGACCTTGACCTGTCGTTTCGGTCCCAGTTCCAGCACCAGTGCCTTGGCCAGTTGTACCAGTTCCTTGGTTACTTCCATAAGTATTACCATATGAATTGCCATAATTGCTGGTAGTATCATTACCATAGCCGTAACCGTAACTATCTGTAGTTCCGTAAGATGTTCCGGTTCCATTTGAACTTGAACTATAGAATGGCGAGTCTTTTTCAAAATCATATGTGGAATCTTTTAAGCCCAATTGTTTTCGAATTCGGTTTGATGCTTTTTCTTTTTCAGAAGCAGGAATTACTTGATAAGAAAGCCCTCCTAATGTAGCATCTTCCCCTTGAAGAACATAAGACTTAATATTTTTTCCAGCATTTTTGTAATATGTTTCGATTAACATTAAGTCATCATAAGATAAGTTAGTTTTTAAGTTATCTTGAATTGACTTAAGGGTTTTATTGTATTTAGTTAATGAAGAAACTGACATTGCTTTTTTGATAATAGCAGAGATGATTTGTTTTTGTCGTTTTTGGCGACCATAATCACCTTCAGGATCATCATCACGCATCCGTGCATATGAAAGTGCCTGAGTACCATTTAAAGTTACCTTTTTGCCTTTTGTAACTGATACTCCATCATATGAGAAAGTTAATGGAGGAGTCACTGTAACTCCGCCCAAATCATCCACTACTTTTGTAAGTCCCCCCATATTTACTAACATATAAAAGTTAATTGGAATGTTAAGGGTCTTTTTAACCGTTTTAACAGCTAATTTAATTCCACCATATGTATAAGCTGAATTGATCTTATCATATTGATTGTCAGATCCAGAAATAGTTACACAGGCATCTCGAGGAATACTTGTCATTGTAATTTTTTCAGTTTTAGGATTAACAGTCATTACGATCATTGTGTCAGTCCGACCTTTATCGGTTCGTCCTAAATCACCTGTATCAGTTCCTAACAAAAGAATTGAGAAAGGTTTTTTTTGTTTTAAAATCTTAGATCCGCCACTAGTTGTACTTGATGGCATATAAGCTTTGGAGAGTGTAGTTTTGGCACTATTCAAAAGATTCATAGCAAAAGCACCAATACCATAAAATACAAGTAGTAGTAGAATCAATAAAATTGAACAAACTTTTTTACGCAAACTATGACTTTTTCGATTTTGTTTTTTATACCGTTCACTTCTTGAAGGCAGATTATTAAAATCGAAGTCTTCTTGATTTTTATTTTCCATGGATAACTCCTTAAATTCGAATTCACATACTCCCTTATTATATATGTAAAACCTTAAAATAAACAATAAGTTCTTTTTAGCATTATACCAAAAAAATATTCCAAAAATTATGAATAATTTGCGAATTTATATGTGAGGGGGAATAGAAAGGAATTTAGAAGATGAAAAAAATAATTGAAATTATTACTTTTGGAGCATCAATTATGTTGATGAGTAGTATTAGTGAGGCAAATTCATTTTATTGGACAGTCGATTTTAATGAGGAACCAACTACAGAAATTACTTATAATACTGAAAAAGTTCAAAAAAACAATCATTTAACTGAAGAACCCTTAACTAGTATAAACTTTCAAAATGAAGCAGTTATGTATGCACAAAAATATTTAGGTGTTCCGTATGTATGGGGCGGAGCTAGTCCTAAAGGATTCGATTGCTCTGGATTGGTTCAATATGTTTTTAAAGAACAAGGAAAAATTTTGCCACGAACTACTTGGGAGCAAGAAAAATGTGGCACAGTTATTCCAATTAATAAAGCCAAAGCAGGAGATTTATATTTTTGGGGAAACTTAAAAAATAGTTATCACGTAGCGATTGCATGTGGTAATGGAAAATATATTCATGCTCCTACTTTTGGACAAGTAGTTCAATATGGTGAGACTAGTTATTTCAAGCCAGATTTTGCGATTAGATTAAACTAAAATATTTGACTTTAGAGTTAATTTTAATTTATGATAAGCGATGGTTAAATTGAAAAGAAGGTGAACTAATTGGTCAAGTTAGTTTTGCTACGGCACGGACAAAGCATTGCTAATCAAAAAAATGAATATACAGGCTGGTCAGATGTGCCCTTAACGGCTTTAGGCGAAGCGCAAGCCCATACTGCGGGACGACTTTTAAAAAATGAAAATATTCAATTTAGTGATGTGCATACATCAGTTTTAGTGCGGGTCATAAAAACAGCAAACATTGTTTTAGAAGAAATTGATCAATTATGGATTCCAGAACATAAAACATGGCGTTTAAATGAACGACATTATGGTGCTTTGAGAGGGTTAAACAAAGACTATACTCGGCAAAAATATGGTAAAAAACAAGTTGCACTATGGCGGCGGTCCTATTATTCAGTTCCCCCTCAATTAGAAAAATTTGATGATGATCGGCGTTATAATTCGATTGCCCATGATTTGTTGCCTTTATCTGAAAGTTTGGAAATGGCGTCTAATCGAATTTTGCCATATTGGGAAGATCAAATTGCACCGAAGTTAAAAGCAGGTAAGAATCAATTAATTGTTGCTCATGGAAGCTCTTTGCGTGCATTACTTAAATACTTAGAAAAAATTAGTGATGAAGGCATTGATGGAGTAGAAGTTTATAATGGCCAGCCAATTATTTATACTCTAAATGAACAAACCTTAGACGTTTTAGATAAAAAGGTTTTATCAAGCAAAAAATAAAGGTTGCACGTGTGTGCAACCTTTATTTAGTATTTAAAATTATGCTAAACTTCCCATTGGATCCCAAGGTTTAAGTACTGCTGGTTTTTCAGTTAAAACTTTTTGGAGTTCTTTTGGAAGATACTTTTTATTGACAACGATTTGGTAACAAAATTCTTCCATCCAACTATCGCTCATTACAAAGTAACCTTTAGTACCAACTTTATCGCCCCATGAGTTTTCAACTTTCCACTTAGTTGGGTGATCGTCGACAAGATCCACGCCAGTTAATACCATTGCGTGAGTCATTAAACTTTCACCATAATCTAAGCGTTCTGCTTTTGACATTGAAAAATCAATGTCAAAAAGTTCATCTTGACGATATAATTCAGTATCCATGATTCCTTTTTTACGGTCAGATTCTTGACCAACATCAGAACCAAACCAAACACTTTCCCCGTGTTTTAATTGTTCAATTGTAATTTTGCGGAATGTATCCATATCTACATTTAAATGTCGAACTTCACGTCCACCAACTACATTTCCTAACATTTCAACTGTATATATGTGGTTAAATGGTTTGTCGGCAGTCGGAGCATTAATAATTGAAATATAATCATCTAAGTTCCAGCCAACATACTTTTTAAAGAAGTCTTGAGGTGTAATATCTTGAATAATGTGATATTCATCATTTTTGTCACGATATTCAAAATCAAATTTTGTAGGAGGTTCTCCAAAACTATAAGCTAACATCCGGTAAACTTCATTAAGCATCCGTTCTTTAGTCTTATTAATTTTTTCGTCACTTTCTTTAGCAGCAACTAACTCGCGTAATTCTACTGCATCTTTGCGTAATTTCAAATTTAATTGTTTGTTGATTTCAGCTGAATTTGATGAATTAAAAGTATCTGGCATTACAGCTTGAGGAACAATACCATACTTTTGAATTAACGCAACGATCATATCCCATTGACCACCATCTTGTTGGGGTGTTTGCATTAACCAAGAAACCTTACGATCAGATGTTGGTAATTCAGCGGTTTTCAACACATTTTCATAAAAATAATTTGATTTTTCTAACTTATCCCAAAAGAAAGTATAGTTTTGGGATAGTTCAAAATCATCTTTCATATTCAACTTGTTTTGCATATGATGACGCATTGTATTTAATGCTGCAAACATCCAACAACGGCCAGACCGTTTTTGATCTGCAACTTTTCCAGTGTCTAAGTCAATTGAAAAAACAGGATCCATCTTGACTTCAGCTTGGATATCGGTACTAACTTTTAAAATTCCATTTTTAGAAACTGCGCGTTCATTAACTGCATGACCGGGATGCTTATCAAGATTTGATTGGAAATTTTTTAATTGTTCTAAACTAATGTCTTTACTCATAAAAACACTCCTTAACGTGTAGCTTTAATTATTTCAGGACCATCTTGGCGACCAACAATTACAGTGTCAACCATGTCTAAAAAGAGCCCATGTTCAACCACTCCAACTTGATTAATTAAGTAATTAGCAAGTGTATGAGGTTCATCAATTTCATGTAAGTATAAGTCGATAATATAATTATTAGAATCAGTTAAAACTAATTTTTTTGTTTGTGGATCTCTTCTGAAACGTGGATTCAATCCTCTTTTATCAAAACGTTCAAAGATTTTTTGACTGCCATAAGGAATCACTTCAACTGGTAAAGGAAATGAACCTAATTTTGGTGAAAGTTTACTTTCATCAACGATCCACATAACTTTATCAGAGTTAATCGCAACGATTTTTTCAAAAAGTAAAGCTGCTCCTCCACCTTTAATTCCTTGAAAATCAGAACTAATTTCATCGGCACCATCAATTGTAAGATCGATGTGATCAACTTCATCGACTGATTTTAAGGAAATTCCTAAACTTTCGGCTTGTTTTGCGGTCCGATTAGAAGTAGTTACCCCTGTAATATGTAGTCCTTCATTTTTTACGCGTTGGCCTAAAGCCTCTACCATATGGCGTACAGTTGATCCTGTTCCTAATCCAAGGATCATGTTGTCTTCAACAAATTCAACTGATTTTTCGCCAACCAGTTTTTTTAATTGATTTTGATCCATTACGATTCCTCCTTTAAAGAATTGTAGAAATGAATAATAACGAATTAATTTTATTTTTTTCGAAAAAAAGATAACATTTCTACATATCTAAATTTTAGCATATTGTAAGAAATAAAGTTATTCAAAAGTTGCCTTTAATGGTATGATTATTAAATAAGATTGTTTTTGAGAGAAGGTTGAATATGAAACGTGGATTTGAAATTGTTTCACGCTTTAAAAATGAAGATATTCAATTGCCACAAAGGGCAACAACCAATGCTGCAGGATATGACTTTTGTGCACGTGAAGATTTTGTGTTACCAAGCATTTGGAAATTAAACTTTGTGAAAATTTTTAATATCCTTCGTGAAAAAAAAGAACTTACAAATAATGATTATGAAAATGCAACTAAAGTTTTAAAACCATATCTTGTGCCTACAGGAATCAAGGCATTTATGCAGGATGATGAATTTTTGATGTTAGCCAATCGTTCCAGTGCTCCATTAAAACGCGGATTAATTTTGCCAAATGGAGTAGGAATTGTTGATGCAGACTACTATAATAATGAAAATAATGAGGGAGAAATCTTTTTCCAACTAGTTAATTTTGGTATTCGTGACTATACGATTAAAAAGGGTGAACGAATAGGTCAAGGAATTTTTATGCCATTTTTAACAGCTGATCAAGAAGAAAAGCCCACAACTAAACGAACAGGCGGTTTTGGATCGTCAGGGAAATAGAGGAAAGTTAAATGGTAAAAGCAAAAACACAGTATGTTTGTCAAGAGTGTGGCTATGTTTCACCGCGATATTTAGGACGGTGTCCCAATTGTGGTGCATGGAATACGTTAGTGGAAGAAGTTAAAGAACAAACGAATACACTTAAAACTAAACCACGAACAACTTTTGGCGGAATTGAAGTTAAACCACAATTAATTAGTCAAGTTTCTACTTCTGAAACTCCGCGAGTTAAAACTGATTATGAAGAATTTAACCGGGTTTTAGGTGGCGGAATTGTTTTAGGATCTTTAGTATTAATTGGTGGTGATCCCGGAATTGGAAAATCAACTTTATTATTACAAGTTTCAGGACAATTAGCTAAAAAGCAAAAAGTTTTATACGTTTCAGGGGAAGAAAGTGCAGTTCAAATCAAATTACGTGCCAATCGGTTAGGAGTTGGCAGTGATAATTTCTACTTGTATCCAGAAACTAATATGGATCAAATCAAACAAAATATTGAAGAATTGCAACCTGATTATGTCATTATTGATTCAGTGCAGACAATGCAGGAACCTGAAATGACATCAGCAGTGGGCAGTGTTGCTCAAATTAGAGAAGTAACATCTGATTTAATGAAGATTGCTAAAACCAATGGAATCACAGTTTTTGTTGTTGGACATGTCACTAAAGGCGGAGCAATTGCGGGGCCAAAAATATTAGAACATATGGTGGATACTGTTTTATATTTTGAAGGTGACCAACATCGAACATATCGAATTTTACGTGCTGTAAAAAATCGGTTTGGTTCAACAAATGAAATTGGAATTTTTGAAATGAAACAAGGTGGATTAGCAGAAGTAGAGAATCCATCTGAAGTTTTTTTAGAGGAACGTTTAAAGGGAGCAACGGGATCTTCAGTTGTTGTTTCACTTGAAGGAACGCGTCCAATTTTAGTTGAAATTCAAGCATTAGTAACCCCAACTGCTTTTGGAAATGCTAAGCGTACAACTACAGGACTAGATCACAATCGCGTGGCATTGATTATGGCAGTTCTCGAGAAAAGAGCAGGCTTACTTCTACAAAACCAAGATGCTTATTTAAAAGCAGCGGGAGGAGTGAAACTTGATGAACCAGCGATTGATTTATCAATTGCGATCAGTATTGTTTCAAGTTATCGTGATGTAGAAACTGCTCCGACTGATTGTTTTATCGGTGAATTGGGATTAACTGGCGAAATTAGACGGGTTAATCGAATTGAGCAACGGGTAGCAGAAGCTGCAAAATTAGGATTTAGACGGGTGTTTATTCCTAAAAACAATCTTGGTGGCTGGCAAGCACCTGCAAATATTCAAGTTGTAGGTGTACAGACGCTAGCAGAAACTTTAAAATATGTTTTTAACTAGAAAAGAAGTGTTTAAATGCGAAAAAAATTAATTAGAATCGCATTAATGGTTCTCGGAATTGGCGCAGGCTATTCATTTTTACCGCCGTTATGGACGGTGTTACATATTCAAAATCCATGGCTTGCAAATGCAGTAGTTGATATGTTAATTGGATTGATTGGATTTACAATTTTATCATTTTTAATTGCAGATCCACTTGATCGATTGATTCAAGAAATTGAGAAATTATTATTGCGACAAAAGACCGAAAGTTTAGTTACAGAAGTAATTGCAATTATTTTAGCTTTAGTTTTAGGATTTTTAATCACTACTCCGTTAACCCGGTCAAATTCTATTTTTGTAAATACCTTTTTACCAATTGCACTTTTATTAGTTTTTGGATATTTAGGGTTTGTAGTTGGAAGATCACGGACACGTGAATTTAAAGGCCTTTTCAATCATAAGAAAAAAGACAAAGATGGTACTATTCTTGAACGCAAAGCAGGCCAAAATTTTTATCATTATAAATTACTTGATACCAATATTTTAATTGATGGTCGGATTTATGATTTGGCTAAAACGGGTTTTTTGGAAGGAACTTTAGTTGTTCCTAATTTTGTGTTGTATGAATTACAGTATATTGCTGATTCAGGTGATAGTATTAAACGCGTCCGGGGAAGACGAGGATTAGATATTTTAAATAAATTACGTGAAGAAAAAGTCGTTCCAATTGAAATGTATGATGGTGATTTTGATGATATTCAAGAAGTTGACAGCAAGCTAATAAAATTAGCTAAGTTAATGGATGCAGAAGTAATTACAAATGATTATAACCTTAATAAAGTTAGCGAATTTCAAAATGTTCGCGTTTTAAACATTAATCAACTCGCTAAGTCATTGAAACCACGGGTAATTCCTGGTGAAAAACTGCAAGTTACAATTATCAAAAATGGAACAGAGCGCCAACAAGGAGTTGCCTACTTAGATGATGGTACTATGATCGTAGTAGAAGATGGAAAATTCTTTATGAATAAATCAGTTGAAGTAGAAGTAACAAGTGCAATTCAAACTGATGCCGGAAGGATGATTTTTGCAAAGTTGGCTCATTCCAAACGCGAATTAAATGAAAAAAATTAATTAGTTAAGAATTATTTATTTTTTACTGATTTAAGTGTAAAATTAAACGGTAGTACACAAAAGATGGATTTAGATAAAATTAATTTAGGAAGAGGCGGAATTATGGCTAAAAATAAAGTCAGAGTGCGTTATGCACCAAGCCCAACGGGACATTTGCACATTGGGAATGCACGGACAGCATTATTTAACTACTTATTTGCACGACACAATAAGGGAAAATTTATCTTACGAATTGAAGATACAGATACAAAACGAAATGTTGCTGATGGTGAAAAAAGTCAAATGGAAAACTTAAAATGGCTTGGGATTGATTGGGATGAAGGTCCTGATAAGCCAGGAAAGTTTGGCCCATATCGGCAATCAGAACGAAAAGACATTTACCAACCTTTAATTCAAGAATTGCTTGATAAAGATTTAGCTTATGAATCATACATGACAGAAGAAGAACTAGCAACTCAACGTGAAGAACAAAAAGCACGTGGTGAAGCTCCACGTTACGTTTATGAATATGAAGGAATGTCTGCTGATGAAATTAAAGCTAAGCAAGCACAAGCGCGTGAAAAAGGAATTAAGCCGGTAATTCGAATTCGACTTCCCCATGATAAAGTCTATGAATGGGATGATATGGTTAAAGGGCATGTAAGCTTTAATTCAGATACAATTGGTGGCGATTTTGTTATTCAAAAACGTGATGGAATGCCAACATATAATTTTGCAGTTGTTGTTGATGATCATATGATGGAAATTTCACATGTTTTACGTGGTGATGATCATGTTGCTAATACTCCTAAGCAATTAGCAGTATATGAAGCATTTGGTTGGGAAGCACCTACTTTTGGACATATGTCATTGATTATTAATGCAGAAACTGGCAAGAAGTTAAGTAAACGTGATGAAACGATCTTACAATTCATCGAACAATATCGTTCACTTGGATATTTACCAGAAGCAATGTTTAACTTTATTACTTTACTTGGCTGGTCTCCAGTTGGTGAATCAGAAATTTTCAATAAACGTGAATTTATTAAAATGTTTGATCCAAATCGTTTGAGTAAATCACCAGCTGCATTTGATGAAAAGAAATTAGAATGGATTAATAACCAATACATTAAAGCTGCTAATGATGATTTGATTACGGATTCAGCATTAAAACAATTAATTAGAGCTAATAAAGTTGAAGCTGATCCAAGTGCCACAAAAATTGAATGGGCACGTCAATTAATTAACTTATACAAACAACAAATGTCATACACTCATCAAATTGTAGAAATGGCAGATGTTTTCTTCAATGAACCTGATAAGTTAGATAATGCAGCTAAAGAAGAATTATCAGCTGAAACTGCACCAGTTGTTTTAAAGGCATTTGCAAAGAAAGTACAAGAATTACCTATTTTTGATGCAAATGAGATTCAAGCAACGATTAAAGCAATTCAAAAAGAAACTAAAATCAAAGGACGAGCATTATACATGCCAATTCGAATTGCTACTACGCGTGCAATGCATGGTCCTGACTTGGCACCATCAATTGAGTTACTTGGACGCAAAAAAGCTTTGCAACATTTAAATCAAACATTAGAAGAAATTGGTCAATAAAAACTAATATAGTGTAAGCATTGAAACTTACAATGGAGTTTTTATGGATAAAGAGAGGCTGCAACAAATTACAGCCTCTCTTTATATAATGAGATTTGATTGAATTTAGGAGAAAAGAATGCAAATTTATAATACACTAACAAATCAAAAAGAAGAATTTAAACCAATCCATCCAGGAAAAGTGTTAATGTATGTTTGTGGCCCAACCGTATACAACTACATTCATATTGGAAATGCGCGCAGTGCAGTAGCATTTGATACAGTGCGACGTTATTTAGAATATCGGGGTTATGACGTTAAATACGTTTCTAACTTTACAGATGTAGACGATAAAATTATTAAGGCAAGTCAAGAAACTGGAATGGATGTTCATGAACTAACTCAAAAATTCATTAATGCTTTTTATGAAGATACGGATGCCTTAAATATTAAACGAGCAATTTTAAATCCTAGAGTTATGGATAATATGGAGGATATTATTGCCTTTGTCCAAAATTTAATTGACAAAGATGATGCCTATGTAGTTGATGGAGACGTTTATTTTAAAACACGTAAATTTAAAAATTATGGTGAATTGTCAGGTCAATCAATTGATGATTTAGAACAAGGAGCAAGTGAGCGAATCACCGTAGAAGAGCAAGAAAAGAAAGCTGATCCGCTCGATTTTGCATTGTGGAAAAAAGCTAAAGCAGGTGAAATTTCATGGGATTCTCCATGGGGAAAGGGACGTCCAGGATGGCATATTGAATGTTCAGTAATGGCAACGAAGTATTTAGCTGATACAATTGATATTCATGCCGGTGGTGTTGATTTAGAATTTCCTCACCATGAAAATGAAATTGCTCAAAGTGAATCAAAAACACACCAAAAATTTTCAAATTATTGGATGCACAATGGATTTGTTACAATTGGCAAAGATAATGAAAAAATGAGTAAGTCACTTGGAAACTTCATTACAGTTCATGATTTACTTAAAGAAGTTGATCCTCAAGTTGTGCGTTTCTTCATGGTTACAACGCATTATCGGCGTCCAGTTCAATATACAGAAGAAAACTTAGCAGAAGCAAAAACTAATTTAGAAAAAATAACTACTGCATATCGCAATTTACAATATCGTTTACAAACTGCCCATTCAAGAAAAGATGCTAACCAAAATCAATTATTTGATGAATTGATTGCAGATTTTATTACTGCAATGGATGATGATTTTAACGTGCAAAATGCGATGACTTCAATTTACGAAATGGCGAAAATGATGAATGTTTATTCCGAAAAAGAAGATGTAAGTAAAGCAACAATTCAATATATGCTGACTGAGTTTGAAAAGATAGTGGCAGTCTTAGGAATAAAAATGCCTAAAGCAGAGTTGTTAGATGAAGAAATTGAGCAAATGATCGCCAAACGAAATCAAGCTCGTAAAGATAAAAACTATAGTTTAAGCGATGAAATTCGTGATGAGTTAAAAGTTAAAGGGATCATTCTTGAAGATACCGCTCAAGGAACAAGATGGAGAAGAGAATAATGGCAATTGCAGATTATAATCAGATGAATGGAATTGCATTAGCATATATTGGTGATGCAATTTATGAAGTATATGTACGACAACACCTTTTACAAAAAGGAATCACTAAACCTACTAAATTACATCATTTAGCAACACGCTATGTTTCAGCTAAGGCACAGGCTTTTTTAGCTGAAAAAATGGTGGCACAAGATTTGTTAAGTGAAAGTGAGCAAGAATATTTTAAACGCGGAAGAAATGCTAAAAGTCATACGTCAGCTAAAAATACTTCTGTAATGACTTATCGAATTTCAACTGGATTTGAAGCATTATTTGGCTACTTATATTTAAGTGAACAAACTAAAAGATTAGATGAGTTAGCTCAATGGTGCATTAAAACAGCGGAGGAGGAAAATATGAATGGCACAACCAAATGATCAAGAAATGATTATTGGACGTCATCCTGCAATGGCGGCACTTAGATCAAATCAAACTATTAATAAAGTTTTTGTGCAAAGTAACTTAACCGCTGATGCAATTGGTGAAATTGTGACACTTGCTAAACGCAAAGGAATTATTATTTCAGTTGTTCCTAAAAGTAAATTAGATCAACTAAGTCATAATCAAAATCACCAAGGAGTAGTTTTAATGGTAGCTGCATTTGAATATGCAACAATTGATGATCTTTTTAAAAGAGCTGCACAAAAGCATGCAGATCCGCTTTTCTTGATTTTAGATGGAATTGAAGATCCACACAATTTAGGATCAATTTTAAGAACGGCTGATGCAGTTGGCATTCATGGAGTAATTATTCCTAAAAGACGAGCAGTTCAGTTAACTTCAACTGTTGCGAAAACTTCAACGGGTGCAATTGAGTATGTTCCAGTAGCTCGGGTGACTAACTTAGTTCAAACAGTAAAAGAACTAAAAAAACGGGGCTTATGGATCTTTGGAACTGATATGAAGGGACAAGATTTTCGGAAATGGAGTGCCCAAGGACCAACTGCAATCGTAATTGGTAATGAAGGCAAAGGCATTTCTCCACTATTGAAAAAAGAGTGTGATGGGATGCTAACTATTCCAATGGTAGGGCATGTTCAAAGTTTAAATGCTAGTGTAGCTGCAAGTTTATTAATGTATCAAGCCTTTACTTCAAGGGGAGTTTAACTATGAAGAAACGGATTTTAATTGTTGATGCATATAATATGATTGGCAATTGGCCGCAGTTAGATAAATTAAAGAAAGCAGATCGACTTGAAGATGCGCGCGATCAATTATTAAAAATTTTATCAAATTATCATAAACAAATTGATATGGAAATTATCGTTGTTTTTGATGCAATGTATATTCCTGGATTAGCACAAAGTTATGATCAGTATAATTTGAAAATTGTGTGGACAGACGAAGGCCAAACGGCAGATAGTTATATTGAAATGTTAGTGGGTCAATTATTGAGCCCGTTAGCTCAAGTAACGGTAGCAACTAGTGATCAAGCAGAACAATGGACAGTGTTTTCACAGGGAGGTTTACGAAAACCTGCATGGGAATTATATCAAGATATTAAGCATGCACGTCGGCAAGTTAATCAAGCAACACAAAAATATCAAATTCAAGCATCTGTAAGAAAAATTCCATGGAGTGATCATCAACTTGAACAACTGGCAAAATTAAGAGATGATTTATCAAGTTGATTTGACAATTGCATGTGAATGATTGTATAGTTAAAATGAATTTTTTAAGGAGAAAGATATGGTTTCAAAAAGAAAAATTGCACTAGCATGTTCAAAATGTGGTTCGCGAAACTATACAATTACTGAAAATCCGAACCGAACAGAACGACTCGAAGTTAAAAAGTTTTGTAAGTATTGCAATGAACACACAGTTCATCGGGAAACAAAATAAAGGAGTGAGATCGGTGAGATTTATTAAAGAAGTTGTCCAAACAATGAAGGATACAACTTGGGAAACAGGTAAGGAAACGCGGAAAGATACTACTACAGTTGTAGTAATGTCTTTGGCTTTAATTGCATTTTTTGCGGTTGTAGATGGTATTGCTCAAGGTTTAATTAACTTTATCTAGTCAGTTAAATTAAAATTTGATATAATAAAGTTGGTAGTTGAGAAAACTTCGCATTGCGAAGTTTTTTTATTTTGTAATTTAAGTTATTGGAAGGAATATGAACATGGCAGACACAATGGAGAAAAAATGGTATGTGTTACATACATACTCAGGATATGAAAACAAGGTTAAAGAAAATTTAGAATCCCGTGCTCAATCAATGGGAATGGAAAATTATATTTTTCGGGTGGTTGTTCCTGAAGAAGAAAAAGTTGAGACAACTAAAACAGGAAAAGACAAAGTTGAAAAGTTAAAAACATTTCCTGGATATGTTTTAGTAGAAATGGTAATGACAGATGAATCTTGGTATGTTGTGCGGAATACTCCAGGCGTAACCGGATTTGTTGGTTCACATGGTTCAGGAAGTAAACCAGCGCCATTATTAGATTCTGAAATTCAAAATATTTTAAATACTTTAGGAATGAGTACCCATGCAAATCAATCTAAGATTAATGTAGGGGATTCAGTTTCAATTATTAGTGGTCCATTTAAAGGACAAGTTATTAAAGTAACTGAAGTCGATGATAATAAGATTAAGGGTAATATTTTAATGATGGGTCATGAAACTAACGTTGAAGTTGGTTTTGATGAAGTTGACTCAATCGGTTAGTTAATTATTTGAATATAAAAATTTAGTTGTGGCTTATGTCACAATTTTTTTATTTAGATGAATAGGGTTTGAACGTATCTTTCTTTCCAATTGTGCTATCATCAAATTGAGGTGATTAAAATGCAAATCACAAAACCTACACTTTTTATTCATGGTTATGCAGGTAACTTTTTTTCATTTGGGAGAATGATTCGGCGATTTCAAAAAAGAAAGTGGGGAAGTGGCAAATGTTTAATTCTAGTCACTCATTCAGGAAGAGTATTGATTTTAGGGAATCCAGTTTCATTAATTCAAGTGATTTTTATGGAAAATCGTGATGTCGTTGATCATCAAGTAAAGTGGATTTGGAAAATTTTAAATATTTTAAAGCAACGTTACCACATTACTAATGTTAACTTAGTTGCACATTCAATGGGATGTATATCTGTTCTTAAATATTTAAGTCAATATGGATATACTACTCAAAATGCTAAAGTCGATAAGGTTGTCACGCTTGGTGCACCTTTCAATGATAAAATTGTTGGTAAAAAAACACCATACATTGAAGATCATCCTTTAACTAAAGAAGGTCCAATCAAAAAAGCTCCTTTATATCAATGGTTAAAAGCACATAATATGGGATTACCTTTGGATATTAAATTTTTAAACATTGCTGGAAACATGCAAAATGGAACTGATTCAGATGGACAAGTTTCAGTTAATTCAGCACGATCATTACGCTATTTAGTTAAGGATGTAACTAAACAGTACCATGAATATATTGTTCATGGGAAAAAAGCAGCCCACAGTAAATTACATGAAAATGAACAAGTTGATTTGGAAATTAAAAATTTTCTCATGGGATAGATTATAGTAATAAATTTTATTTCTATTATTGAAAACGCTTAATTCACGTGATATATTTGAATTACCGAATGGAGTATATTAAATATGATAGGGTGATTAAGATGAATAATGTAACTGTTATTGGAAGTATTAATTTAGATCGAAGCATTCGGGCTAAGCGGATGGCCAAAGCAGGAGAGACATTGCATATTGATGAGTCATTTTCTGCAGGTGGTGGTAAGGGTGCTAATCAAGCCGTTGCCGCACAAAGATTAGGTGCTAAAACTAACTTTATTGGTGCAATTGGTGATGACGATGCAGGCAAAGTAATGCTTGAATTACTTTCAGAAGAAAAAATCAATTTAGCGGGAATTGAAACGCTAAAAAATACTTCAACTGGTCAAGCATATGTTATTGTAACTGATAATAGTGAAAATCGGATCTTTGTTTTAGGTGGTGCTAATATGTTATTAACTCCACAACATATTAAAACTCATGAAGATTTAATTCAACAAAGTGACTTTGTTGTTGCACAATTTGAAACTCCAATTGAAACAACGATTGAAGCATTTAAAATTGCTAAGCAAGAAGAAATTAAAACAATTTTAAATCCTGCACCAGCAGTTAAAGAAGTTCCTCAAGAACTTTTGAAAGTTACTGATATGATTATTCCAAATGAAACTGAAACGCAAATTTTAACAGGAATAAAAATTGAAAATGAAGACGATATGATTAAAGCGGCAGATCAATTACATGATTTAGGAATCCAAATTGTTTTAATTACAATTGGAAGTAAAGGAACATTTTATAGTTATGATCATAAACATGGGATTGTTCCTGCTTGTAAAGTAAAAGCAGTTGATACCACTGCGGCGGGAGATACTTTTATTGGGGCATTGAGTAGCAAACTTAAAACCGATTTTAGTAATCTTGAGGATGCAATTAAGTTTAGTAATCAAGCTTCAGCATTAACAGTTCAAAGATATGGAGCACAACCATCAATTCCATACTTAAAAGAATTAAACTAAGGAGTGGTTATTATGAAAAAAACACCAGTAATTAATTCAGATATTTCACGTGTAATTGCTCAAATGGGGCATTTTGATAAATTAGCAATTGGCGATGCGGGAATGCCAGTTCCAAATGAAACTGAAAAAATTGATTTAGCAGTAACTAAGCAAATTCCAAGTTTTATGGATGTTTTAAATAATGTTTTAGAAGAATTAGAAGTTCAACGCATTTTTCTTGCTGAAGAAATTAAAACTCATAATCCCGAAATGTTAGCAGCAATTCAAAAACGTTTGCCAGAAATGCCAATTACATTTATTCCACATTCAGAAATGAAACAAGATTTAAAAGACTGTAAAGCATTTATTCGTACAGGTGAAATGACGCCATATTCAAATATTTTACTTGAAAGTGGCGTTGTATTTTAATTTGAGGTGATTAATTTGAACACAATGGCAATTATTATTGGATTAGGTCCGTTAATTGGATGGGGTATTTATCCGACAATTGCATCAAAATTTGGTGGAAAACCAGTTAATCAAATTTTAGGTTCTACAATTGGAACATTAATTTTTGCAATTATTTTTAATCAAGTTGAAAATTTAGGATTTCCAGATGGGAAAAACTTATTACTAGCAATTTTATCTGGAATTGGTTGGGCAATTGCACAGATCATTACATTTTATTCATTTACATTGGTAGGTTCATCCCGTGCAATGCCAGTTACAACTGCATTCCAACTTTTAGGTGCCTCAATTTGGGGTGTAGTTGCTTTAGGTGATTGGCCTACAGCAACAGATAAAATTGTAGGGTTCTTAGCTTTAGCAGTCATTATTTTAGGAGCATGGATGACTGTTTGGAGTGAGAAAAAAACAGAAGAATCAAGTGGTGCCTTGAAAAAAGCGGTGATTGTTTTACTAATTGGTGAAATTGGTTATTGGGCATATTCAGCTGCACCACAAGCTGCAAGTATTAGTGGAAAAGAGGCTTTCTTACCGCAATCAATTGGTATGGTAATTGTCGGTGTAGTTTATGGATTAATTGAAACTTTCAAATCAAATGATCCAACTCCATTTGCACAAGCAGTTACTTATAAGCAAATTATCTCTGGATTCTTCTTTGCATTTGCAGCGTTAACATATTTAATTTCAGCACAACCAAATATGAATGGGTTAGCAACTGGATTTATTTTATCGCAAACTTCAGTTGTACTAGCTACATTAACTGGAATTTGGTTCTTAGGGCAAAAGAAAACAACCAAAGAGTTATGGGTAACAATTATTGGATTAGCTTTAATTATTGGAGCTGCTGCGGTAACTGTAATTGTTTAATTCAAAAAAAGTTCTGATGCAATTGCATTAGAACTTTTTTTATGATATATTATAAAAGTATGTTTTAGACATACTTAGTGGGAGGTCAAATTTAGCTGGCCATCCGAACCACAACACGGAAGAGGAGGTTTTTACCGTGGCAAAAAACGTAGTAAACGTTGTTAAATTACAAATTCCTGCTGGAAAAGCAACTCCAGCTCCTCCTGTAGGTCCTGCATTAGGACAAGCAGGTATTAACATTATGGGATTCACAAAGGAATTCAACGCACGTACAGCTGATCAAGCTGGAATGATTATTCCTGTTGTGATTAGTGTATATGAAGATCGTTCATTTGACTTCATTACAAAAACACCACCTGCTTCAGTATTACTTAAGAAGGCTGCTGGTGTAGAAAAAGGCTCTGGCGAACCTAACACAAATAAAGTTGCAACAGTTACAAAAGCACAAGTTAAGGAAATCGCAGAGACAAAAATGCAAGATCTAAACGCTGCAGACGTTGAAGCTGCTATGCGCATGATTGAAGGTACTGCACGAAGCATGGGCTTTGTTGTTGAAGACTAATTAATAACAACTCTGCTTCCCAGTCGGACACTTTGTGAAAGCAAGGATGTCAAGTGGGAGGTTTATCCGATGACCACATTTTGCAAGGAGGAATTCACTAATGGCTAAAAAGAAAAGCAAGAAATATTTAGAAGCCGCAAAGCAAATCGAAGCTGGCAAGAGCTACACAGCAAAGGAAGCTCTTGAATTAGTTAAGAAAATTGACTTTGCAAACTTTGATGCAACAATTGAAGCTGCATTTAACTTAAACCTTGATACAAAACAAGCTGACCAACAATTACGTGGCGCAATGGTATTACCAAACGGTACAGGTAAAGACCAAAAAGTTATCGTATTTGCTAAGGGTCCTAAAGCTCAGGAAGCTAAGGATGCTGGTGCAGATGTTGTGGGTGACGACGATTTAGTTCAACGCATTCAAGACGGTTGGTTAGACTTTGATGTTGCAATTGCAACACCTGACATGATGGCACAAGTTGGTCGTTTAGGTCGTGTTCTTGGACCTAAAGGCTTAATGCCAAACCCAAAGACTGGTACAGTTACAATGGATGTTAAGAAGGCTGTTACAGATGCTAAGTCAGGTCAAGTAACATACAGAACTGATCGTGACGGTAACGTTCACATTCCTGTAGGTAAAGTATCATTTACTGTAGATGCTTTAGTAGGTAACTTTGAAGCAATCTACGACGTAATTGCTAAAGCTCGTCCAGCAGCCGTTAAAGGTACTTACATCAAGCACTTATCAGTTGCTTCAACATTTGGACCAAGCGTTACAATTGATGTAAGTTCACTTTAATATATTGACCAGCTTACTGGGATATGTTAAACTTTAAAGAGTTGATTATAGTTCTGCCTAAGACTCAGGTGGCTTTGCCTTAATATCCTGCCGAGGAGAATACGTTCTTTCTCTATGTCTTAGTGTGGACATAGAGTTTTTTTAAACTCTGATCCTGCAACTAGGAGGTGAAAGTATGAGTAAAGAAATTATTGCAAAGAAAGCTGCAATTGTTGATGAAGTTGCTGAGAAACTTCAAAATGCTGTTTCTAACGTAGTTGTTGACTACCGTGGTTTAACAGTTGAAGAAGTTACAGAATTACGTAAACAATTGCGTGAAGCAGGCGTAGAAATGCAAGTTATCAAGAACACATACTTAAGACGTGCTACTGCTAAAGCTGGTATCGAAGGTATGGACGATGTATTTGTAGGTCCTACAGCTGTTGCCTTTTCAAATGAAGATGTTACAGCACCTGCTCGTATTTTAGTTAAATTTGCTGAAGATCATGAAGCTCTTGAAGTTAAAGGTGGTATGATCGAAGGTAAAGTAGCATCATTAGATGAAATCATCGCTTTATCAAAACTTCCAGACCGCGATGGATTACTTTCAATGTTACTATCTGTATTACAAGCACCAGTGCGCAACTTTGCATATGCAGTTAAGGCTGTTGCTGATAGTAAAGAAGAAGCAGAATAATTTAGTTACTATAAAATATAATCAATAAATTTATACTTTATAATTTCGGAGGAATATACAATGGCATTAGATACAGAAAAGATCATTGCTGACTTAAAAGAAGCTAGCATTCTTGAATTAAACGACTTAGTAAAAGCTATCGAAGATGAATTTGGTGTTTCAGCTGCTGCTCCAGTTGCTGCTGCAGGTGCTGCTGCAGACGGTGCTGCTGAAAAATCAGAATTTGATGTTGAATTAACAGACGCTGGTTCAGCTAAAGTTAAAGTAATCAAGGCTGTTAAGGATATTACAGGTCTTGGTTTGAAAGACGCTAAAGGCTTAGTTGATGGTGCTCCTTCAGTAATTAAAGAAGGCGTTGCTAAGGACGAAGCTGAAGAAATGAAAGCTAAACTTGAAGAAGTTGGCGCTAAGATTACTCTTAAATAAGCTATTCTTAGTTAAAGTAAGCTGTGATGAAGATCACGGCTTATTTTTTTGTCTTTTTCTTTAATCACAACAAATAATATTATATTATTAGTGTAGCATTTAATTTTTGCAAGCCATTCAAAATTGAGGAGGGATGAATGTTAATGCATAAAATGTTTACGCATATTAAAAAATTTTACGATAAACATTCAACATTGTTGAAAATGATTTTCATTTTTTCAGTATTAGTGTTTGTATTTACTGAACTTGGAAGAATTTTTCATCAATTGAACTGGCATCAAGTTGGTGAAGCTTTATCAGATCAATCACCAATGGTTATTATGGCGATGCTTGTTTGTGGTTTAATTGCGGTTTTACCGATGTTAATTTATGATTTTGTGATTGTAAAATTTTTGCCAGGGGACTTTTCTAAAGGATATATTGCACGGAGTGGATGGATTACTAATACAGTAACTAATATTGCTGGATTTGGTGGTGTATTAGGTGCAGCTTTACGTGCGAATTTTTATAAAAAAGGAGCTAGTAAAAAGCAAATCTTGTACGCAATTTCTAAAATTGCATTGTTCTTACTGGCAGGACTTTCAATTTTTTGTTGGATTTCATTAATAATGATGTTCACTTTACCTTCTGAAGGAGGATTTCATAAATATTCAATTTGGCTACTAGGTGGAGGAGCATATTTTCCAATTCTATTTATTGTAACTAAGTTTAAAAATAATAATTTTTTTAAGGATTTAACTTGGAAACGTGAGGCTGCATTAATTTTAGGCTCTACGGTTGAATGGGGCTGTGCCGCTTTTTTCTTTGTAATCATCGGTGCATTAATGAATGTTCACATTCATTTGCTTGATGTGATTCCATTGTACATAATTGCAGAAATTTTAGGAATCATTTCAATGGTTCCAGGCGGCTTAGGCTCTTTTGACGTATTCATGATTTTGGAATTGACTAAATTAGGAGTTTCAAGTGAAATTGCCATTGTTTGGATCTTATTTTTCCGATTGTTCTATTACTTGGTACCATTTTGTTTAGGTGGTGTCTTCTTTGTTCATGATATGGGACAACAAATTAATGATAATTTTGACGGTATTCCTGAAATGATTGTGCGTAAAGTGGCTCATAGTTTAGTGACATTATTTATGTATTTTTCCGGAATATTTATGCTACTAGAGTCAGCATTGCCTAATTTCACTTTTTCAAATTCGTTTTTGATGAAGCTAATGCCATATACTTTTTTCTTTTTAAATCAAATGACTAATGTGTTATTTGCCTTTTTATTACTAGGGATGGCTCGGGCAATCCAACTAAAACAACGGAAAGCATATGTTCCTGCTTTAGTTGTTTTAGGAATTGGCGTTGTAAATACTTTATGGAAGGAATATACGCCTACATTAGCTGTCTTTTTAGTTTTTGTAATGATTTGTGTTGTATTAGCTCGCAAGGAGTTATATCGTGAAAAAATGCCAACTTCATTTGAAAGTGCCTTTTTAAACATGTTAATCTTTGGTGGCGCTTTTGTATTGTATATGCTAGTGGGCATATTAAATCGACCAAGTAGTCATCATAAAATTCCATCAGGATTCTTTTTTCCTGATCAACAAGTCTGGTTATATGGGTTAGTAGGAATGGTTATTGCAGGAGTTATTTTACTGATTAGTAATAAATATTTCACTAATGGAAAAGATCCATTCATAAAAGACCAATTTCCAGAAAAAAGGGTAACTCAATTGATCGAAAAATATGGTGGCAATGAAGTTAGTCATTTAGCATATTTAAAAGATAAAATGATTTATATTTACCAACATAACGATGAAGATCAACTCTTTATTATGTATCAAGTTATGGCTGATAAAATTATTGTAATGGGAGAACCAGTCGGAAACCAACAGTATTTAAATGAAGCAATTAAAGAGTTAGTGACATTATCTGATAAATATGGATACAAGCTTGTTTTTTATGAAATTAATTCTAAATTAACAATGCTTTTGCATGAATATGGATTTGATTTTATTAAAACAGGTGAAGAAGGTTTTGTAAAACTAGATGAGTTTACTTTAACCGGGAAAAAGAAGCGTGCACAACGCGCCTTAATGAATAAATTCGAACGTGAAGGTTATACTTTTGAAATGTTGGAACCACCATTTTCAGCTGAACTAATGGCCGAATTAAAAAAAGTTTCTGATAGTTGGTTAGGAAATCGAGTTGAAAAAGGATTTTCATTAGGATTTTTTGATGAAGAATATATTCAAATGACTCCAGTAGCAGTCGTTAAGGATAAAGATGACAAAATCGTGTCTTTTGCAACTTTAATGCCAATGCAAAAAGATACTCTTTCAATTGATTTAATGCGGCATAGTAAAGATGCGCCATCTGGAATTATGGATAAAATTTTTATTGAACTTTTTAAATATGGTCAAGAAAATGGATATAAGTATTTTGATTTAGGAATGGCACCATTATCAAATGTAGGACTTTCTAAATTTAGTTTTATTGAAGAAAGAGTGGCACACTATATTTATGAATATGGTTATCGTGTATATGGATTTCAAGGTTTACGTGCATTTAAAAATAAGTATGCTAATCTTTGGGATTCAAAATACACAACATACCGTAAACGCAGTTCAATTGCAATTACAATGCTTCAACTAGTAATGGTTGTTAATAGAAAACACGATACTGACGAATTACCAAAGAATTTATTAGTACCAAAATTTTTACAAAAATAAGATTAACCCCTACTGAATATTCAGTAGGGGTTAATCTTATTTAATAAATGGCTCAGTAACATTACCCATGGAAACTTTATATAGCTGAACAGCTAAATTAGGATTAGCTGTTTTAAGCCAAGAAGAGTGAATTAAAGTTTCATTTGAAAAATTTGAATTTAAATAGTGGTCAATTGCAAGTGGATCTAAACTTGCAATTTGATGAGCGATTTCAGGATAATTATCAAAAATGAATGTGCGCATCTCATTTTTCCCGGTTAATTTAAATTTAACACCAGTAAACCAAATTTGGTTATGTAAAATTTGCTTAGCATAATTTTGAATGAAGCACTCATTTTGATTTTTATTTGAAAAATCAAGATATAAATGATCAATTTCAATAATGCCTTGCTTTAAATTCTGTTTTTTAAATTGCATAATGTTGCGTGCTTTTTCAATAGTTGATGTACTCATATTTTTTCCTCACTTTTATTTTTCAGGATCCTGATTTGCCCATTTTTCATAATCTTCATTAGTCATAGCTTCAACTTCACCTAAACGATATCCATTTCCAACTTGAGAGAAGAAATCATGATTAGAAGTAGTAGTTGAAATTCCGTTGATAACAGTTGGTTCAACGTCTTCTGCAGTATCAGGGAAGAGCGGATCTTGACCTAAATTCATCAATGCTTTATTAGCATTATAGCGAACAAAGGTTAAAACATCTTCACTCCAGCCAACAGGATCATATAAAAGATGTGTATATTTTTCTTCATTTTCATAAAGTTGCATTAAGAAATCATATAACCAATCTTTCATCCGTTGTTGTTCGTTTTCAGAACGTTCTTTAAGTCCTAGTTGGAATTTATATCCAATATATGTACCATGCACAGATTCATCTCTAAGGATTAATTTTATGATTTCAGCGGTATTGGCTAATTGATTATGTCCCAAATAGTAAAGGGGAGTATAAAAACCAGAATAAAATAAGCAAGTTTCTAAAAAGACATTTGCAACCTTTTGTTTTAATGGATCTTCAGCAGTGTCATTATAAATATTACTAATCCACTTAGCTTTATTTTGAAGAAATTCTTCTGAATCACTCCATTCAAAAATTTCGCGAATTTCATCAGGTGTATTTAAAGTTGAAAAAATTGTAGAATAACTTTTAGCATGAACTGATTCCATGAATTGAATATTATTTAAAACGGCAATTTCATGTTGGGTACGAGGATGGCGTTTTAAAGAAGCCATTCCATCTTGTGATTGAACTGTATCTAATAAAGTCAAACCACCGAAAACATGCCCCACCAAATACTTATGATCATCATCTAATTGATGCCAGTCTTTTAAGTCATTTGAAACTGGGATTCTTGTATCTAGCCAAAATTGCTCTGTTAATTTTTCCCAAGTTGCTTTATCAATTTGATCATCAAGTGCATTCCAGTTAATTGCTTTATAATTTTCACTCATAAAAATTCTCCTCACATTATTTAGCTTAAACAATCAGTTAACGTTTGATAAATTCGTGCTACATCTTGAGTAGTTCCTCGTAACTCATAGTTGTCTAAAAAAGGAACGTTAAACTGTTTAGCATATCTTCTTGCAGTTAAGCAAAATTGTTGGTTGAAATTGCGATTTCCCGATCCAATAATACCTAAACACAAAGCGGCGTTATTATCATAATCAATGTATTCGCCTAAAGCATTGGTCATTAATTCTTTAACGCCATTGTCAATTCCATTACCTCCGTCAAGATAAGTAGGAACAAAGGCAAAATAACTTTGAGTTTCATTTTCAAAAGGGGTAGCATCATCAATTTCACGTGCATTCACGAGTGGCATTGAGTGGTTTTTAGCATGCATTTCTTCAGCATAATTTTGAATTTTTTCAATGAAGGAACGAGTATTTCCTTCAATTGAAATGTATAAAATATTAATCATTATATCTTCTCCCACTAGTTAAATTGAACAGCTTTCGCATTCATTAACACTGAAAGCTTCTGAACCGTCATCAGTATATGTACGAACATAGTACAAACTTTTAATTCCTTTATGCCAAGCATAGTTACGGATAATTGATAAATCGCGCGTAGTCATTTTGTTTGTGCGCCCATTTTTCCATGGATACAATCCATCATCAATTGTTGATTTAAAATAAAGTGTAATTGAAATCGCTTGGTCAACATGCTTTTGTGCAGCAGCATAAACATCGATCATTTTACGCATATCTAAATCATAGGCAGATTTATAATATGGCATTGTATCAGTTGAAAGGTAAGCGGCAGGATAATAAACTTTACCAATTTTACCTTCTTGGCGTTCCTCTACTTTTTGAATAATTGGTTGAAGAGAAGCAGTAGTATTTCCAACGTATGAGATTGAACCAGTTGGAGCTACTGCCATGCGATAAGCATTGTATAAGCCATCTTTCATAACAGCTTGTTTGAGTTTTTCCCAATCTTCCTTAGTAGGGATCAGAATATTGGCAAAAAGTTCCTTAACCCGCTTAGATTTTGGTGCAAAATCTTCATTAAGATATTGATCAAAATAGCTTCCATTAGCATAATCACTTTTTTCAAATTCATAGAAAGTTTCTTGGCGTTCTTTGGCAATTTTATTTGAAGCAACCAATGTCCAATAGTTAAGTAACATGAAGTAAACGCTAGTAAATTCAATTGATTCTGGTGAGCCATATTCGATATGATTTTTAGCAAGATAAGCATGTAATCCCATGGCTCCTAATCCAACTGAATGAGATAAATTGTTACCTTCATAAATAGAAGGCACTACCTTTGCATTCCCTTGATCTGATACAAAAGTTAAGGCACGCATCATAGTTTCAATTGATTTTCCAAAATCAGGTGAAGCCATTAAATTAACAATATTAGTCGAGCCTAAATTACAACTAATGTCACTTCCAAGTTCTTCATATTCTTGTAAGTCATTAATTTTAGATGGACGTTGAATTTGAGCAATTTCAGAACAAAGATTACTCATAATAATTTTGCCGTGAACAGGATTAGTCTGATTCATCGTATCAATGTTAACAATATAAGGATAGCCTGATTCTTGTTGTAATTTACTAATTTCTTCTTCAAGATCACGTGCTTTTAATTTAGTTTTATGAATGTGTTCATTATTAACTAAATTGTCATATTCTTTTGTAATATCAACATATGAAAAGGGAATGCCATATTCTTTTTCAACATCATATGGTTCAAAAAGATACATGTCAGCATTATTTTGAACTAACTCATAAAATTTATCAGGAACAATTACACCAAGTGAAAGAGTCTTCATACGAACCTTTTCATCAGCATTTTCACGTTTAGTTGCTAAAAATTCAATAATGTCAGGATGAAAGACACTTAAATAAACTACTCCAGCTCCTTGACGTTGCCCCAATTGATTAGAATATGAAAAACTGTCTTCTAGAAGTTTCATTACTGGAACAACTCCAGAAGCAGCATTTTCAATTCCTTTAATTGGAGCACCAGCACTGCGTAAATTGTTTAAAGTAATTCCAACTCCCCCACCAATTTTTGAAAGTTGAAGTGCAGAATTAATGCATCGTCCAATTGAATTCATATCGTCAGTAGGTTGAAGCAAGAAGCAAGAAACAAATTCTCCGCGGCGTTTACGACCAACATTTAAAAAAGTTGGGGTAGCTGGTTGATAACGTTGATGAATTAATTCATCAGCTAAATTTAAGGCTAATTGTTCATCCCCATTTGCCATATATAAGGCATTCATTGCGATTTTATCTTCATAACTTTCAAGGTAATATTCACCATCATTGGTTTTTAAAGCATATTGATTAAAGAATTTATATGCAGCCATGAAAGATTGAAATTCAAAGTGTTGCTCATTAAGATAGGCATATAATTTTTTAATGAAGGCGAAATTATATTTTTTAACAAATTCTTCTTCGATATAATTATGCTCAATAAGATAAGTAAAGCGCTCTTCTAAAGAAGAAAAGTGTTTCATATTAGGTGCTACATTTTCGGTTAAAAAAGCTTGCAATGCCTCTTTATCTTTATGTAACGGGATTTTATTATTAACTGGAATGTTAATTTGATTATTTAAATCATAATAAGTAACGTTACTGATATCGATACTTTTAAGCCCCAAGACAATTCCCCACTTTCTTAAAATTAATTTGTGACGATTAATTGTTTTAATTTATCTGGACGAAATCCATTAATAATTGGTTTTGAATTATTTTCTAAAACTGGTACGCTTTGAAAACCTTGTGATTTTAAGTAATCAATATATTCAGGTTGATTTGAAATGTTGCGTTCTTCGAAATCAATATGATTTTGTTCTAAAAAACGTTTAGTCATTTTGCATTGAATACAGTTATCTTTAGTATATAAAACTAATTCCATGATACTTACTTCTTTCTCGAATAAAATTTCTGTACGTGATGAAAGTATACACACTTTTGAAAAGAAATACAATATATAGTTACTCAATAAATCGTCAAGTGTATATATTGTATTTAAGCTCAATAGGCATAATTAAAGGGTTTGCTTTTAGTTTAAAAAATTCGTATCATAAACAAGTAGAAAGTAGGAGAGCATTTTGACAAATTATTATTATTCAGAAAATCCAGAAATTAATCATCAACAACGCCGATGGGATTTTGAATTAATGGGAAATCAGTTGCATTTTACAACTGATAATGGTGTTTTTTCAAAAAGAACCATAGACTTTGGTTCACGCTCTTTGTTAGAGGCATTAATGAGAACCAATCAACTTGCTAATTTAAAAGGAGCAATTTTAGATGTCGGATGTGGCTATGGTCCAATTGGATTAGCCATTGCTAAGGCTAATCCTAAATTATATATTGACATGATTGATGTCAATGAGTTGGCCCTTGATTTAGCCCGCCAAAATGCATATCAAAATCACATTGATAATGTTAGTATCTTTACGTCAAATGTATATGACCAAGTGAAGAAAACAGATTATGAAATGATTATTTCTAATCCTCCAATTCGAGCAGGCAAAGAAGTCGTGCATTCAATTCTAAGTGGGGCATATGACCATTTAAAAACTGGCGGTTTCTTAACGATTGTCATTCAAAAGAAACAAGGTGCTCCTTCAGCTGAAAAGAAAATGCAGGCCGTTTTTGGTAATTGTCAGTTGATTTTAAGAAAAAAGGGATATCAAATTTTACAAAGTCAAAAGGTTGAATAATGCAATATAATGAACAAGAAGCGCGAAAATATATGCAAGCAGCTTTAAACGAAGCGCAAAAAGCAGCTGCTTTAGGTGAAGTTCCCATTGGTTGTGTAATCGTTAAAGATCACCAAATCATTGGACGGGGATATAATTTTAGAGAAAAATCTAATTTGGCAATTGACCATGCTGAAATACGTGCAATTAAAATGGCCAATCAACAAGTCAATAGTTGGCGATTAGAGCAATGTGCTTTATTTGTTACTCTTGAGCCTTGTCCAATGTGTGCAGGTGCGATTTTAAACTCACGAATTAGTGAAGTTTATTATGGAGCAGCTGACAGTAAGGCTGGAATGGCAGGAACTTTAGCAGATTTACTCAATGATCCGCGATTAAATCATCAAGTTGATGTCCAAAAGAATATTTTAAAAAATGAGTGTTTAACGCTTTTACAAGACTTTTTCAGTGATATTCGAAAAAATAATTGAAAAAGACTGGATTTTTTATTTGTTTTGCGGTATCATAAATATTGCCGCAAGGCCTTAAGACAATATCAACTTAACGAAGCGTGTCAGGTCCGGAAGGAAGCAGCACTAAGTTTTGTTTGGTATGTGTCTTAAGTTTATATGAATGTTAAACTCTCGGTCTTTGAGATCGGGAGATTTTTTTTAGAAAAATGACAGGGAGGACTTTATCATGGGATACCAAGCTTTGTATCGAACATGGCGACCACAAAGATTTGAAGATGTTGTTGGTCAAGAAATGATTACGAAAACTTTAAAAAATGCGGTTTCAACGAATCAAACCTCCCATGCTTATTTGTTTACAGGGCCACGTGGAACAGGAAAAACATCCACAGCCAAAATTTTTGCTAAGGCAATTAATTGTCATCATCAAGAAAACGGCGAACCATGTAATCAATGTGAAATATGCAAAGCCATTACAGCTGGTAGTTTAAATGATATATTGGAAATTGACGCGGCTTCAAATAACGGGGTTGAAGAAATTCGGGATATCCGTGATAAGGTTAAGTACGCTCCTACACAAGCAGATTATAAAGTATATATTATTGATGAAGTTCATATGTTATCAACGGGTGCATTTAATGCATTATTGAAGACATTAGAGGAACCCCCTGCTAATGTAGTCTTTATTTTAGCGACTACCGAGCCGCATAAAATTCCAGCAACAATTATTTCAAGAACACAGCGATTTGATTTTAAAAGAATTACGTCAGCTGCGATTCTAAAGCGAATGGAATATATTTTAGACAAAAAAGGAATTGATTATGAAGATCAAGCTTTAAAAGTAGTTGCTAAATCTGCAGAGGGTGGAATGCGGGATGCATTAAGCATTTTAGATCAAGTTATTTCATTTGGAGAAAATAATGTTACTTTAGAAAATGCATTATTAGTTACAGGAAGTGTTACTAAGGCAGACTTATTAAAGTATTTAAAAGAAGTGACGGATCAAAATACACCTCAAGCACTTGAAATCATGCATCAATTAATTCATAACGGCAAAAATGCTACGAGAATTATTGAAGATTTGATTGAATATTGTCGAGATTTATTACTTTATCAGCAATCTCCTCAAATGTTAGCAGAAAATGAACTGGGAATGCTTGACGATGAGTTTGAAACATTTGCACAAAAAATTAAACCAGAAGTTTTGTATCAAATGATCAATATTTTAAATGAACAGCAAGAAAATATGCGTTTTACAAGCCATACAACAGTTTATTTAGAAGTGCTTACTGTTAAACTTTCACAGATTAAGCCTCAAGAAAGTAAATTAAATGATGAGCCAAAAGAAGGAATTACTCCAGCTCAAGCTCAAATTGAAAGTTTAAGTCAAAAAATTCAACAATTACAACGTCAATTGAATAATTTAAATGCAACTGCTCAAGCTCAGCCAGTAAAACGAAAGCCAGTACCTACAGAGAATAAAAAGAAGGTTACTCAGGTTAAAGTTAACTACGATAAAGTCAATGAAGTTTTAAATAATGCAACGCGAAAAGATTTGAATCGTTTCCAACAAGTTTGGGAAGAATTAATTAGTACCTTAACAGTTCCCCAACGTGCAATTATGAATGTAAGCAAGCCAGTTGCTGCTAGTGAACATGGAGTAGTAATTGGATTTGAATATCCATACTTGTGTCAAAAAGCAATTGAAGATCAGGAATTACAAGATGCATTAGAAAATGGATTAAGTCATTCAAGTCAACAATTAAGTTTGATCTTTTTGCCAAATGAACAGTGGATTAAAATTAGAAAAGATTATTTAGCGAAGCATCAACTTAACCAAGCACACTCAAATAAAGAAACTAAGGATCAATCACAATCAACTCCTAAGATTGTTAGTGAAGCACAAAAATTATTTGGAAAAGAAATTGTAAATGTAAAAGAAGACTAAGGAAGTGATAAAATGCAGTATCCAGAACCAATTGCAAAGTTAATTGATAGCTATATGAAATTACCTGGAATCGGTAGCAAAACCGCCACACGTCTTGCATTTTATACGCTTGATATGGATAAAAAAGACGTTGATGAGTTTTCAAAAGCCTTAACTTCTGCAAAAAAAGATTTACATTATTGTAGCATTTGCGGTAATATTACTGAAACAGATCCTTGTATGATTTGTCGTGATAAATCACGTGATCAAAGCCAAGTAATTGTCGTTGAACAACCTAAAGATGTAATGGCACTTGAAAAAATGAATGAGTATCATGGGTTGTATCACGTATTACATGGAGTGTTATCTCCAATTGAAGGCAAGGGACCTGAAGATATTAATATTCGCAGTTTATTTACTCGACTTCAAAAAAATGAAGCAATTAAAGAAGTAATTTTAGCTACTAATGCAACTCCAGAAGGTGAAGCAACTGCAACATATATTGCTCGTTTAATTAAACCAGCCGGAGTTAAAGCAACGCGTTTGGCACACGGGTTAGCAGTTGGTAGTGATATTGAATATGCGGATGAAATGACGTTGTTTAAAGCAATTGAAGGGCGGACAGAACTGTAATGTTTTTTGATTTTTTTAAGAGAAGAAAGAAAAAAGAATCTTTAAAAACACAATATGATAAAAAATTGTTAAATGATATTGAATTATCTAAAGATGAGTTAAATAATTTACGTAACAATGATGATTTACTAACAACGATGTCAACCGAAGATTACTTAATTAATGAGCAATTAGCGCAAGCTAAATTTGAATTCTTATTTAAAGAAGCAAAGCTTAGAAAAATTAAAGCAAAAATTCAAGAATCTGTTATTGTACGTCAAAATAAATAATATCAAAAAGGCTGTAATGCAAGTTGCAGTCTTTTTTACTATGATAAAAAATTTTTTGGCATACTTTGTTTAGAACTAAATTAAAAATGTGTTGCTGAAAGAATCATTTTTAAAGTACAATTATATTTAAAGAAAAATTGAGGGTGTTTGAAGTGAAAGGGAATTTTATCACTTTTGAAGGATTAGATGGTTCTGGGAAAACTACAGTTATACGCAACATCATAAATTTTTTAAGTGATCAACAAAAAAAACAATTTGTATTTACCCGCGAACCAGGTGGTAATCAAATCTCAGAAGCAATTCGTAATATTATTTTAGATCAAAAAAATACTCAAATGGATGTTCGAACAGAAGCCTTATTATATGCAGCCGCACGGCGTCAACATATGGTTGAAACAGTTTTCCCAGCGTTAAATGCAGGAAAAATCGTGTTGAGTGATCGTTATGTTGATAGTTCACTTGCGTATCAAGGAGCAGGCCGGCAAATTGGAGTAGAAGCAATTGCACAAATTAATGCTTTTGCAACTGAAAATTTAGTTCCAGATTTAACATTTTATTTTGAAATTGAACCTGAAATTGGATTGCAACGAATTCAAAAGAATCGTACAGATGAAATTAATCGGTTAGATCAAGAAAAAATTGAATTTTATAAACGGGTTCATGAAGAATACTTAACATTGGCAAAACAAAACTCACAAAGAATTAAAGTTATTGATGCAAGTCAATCAATTGAACAAGTAACAAGTAATGTTCTTGATATTTTAGTAGATTTTTTAAATTTAAAGGAGTAAATTATGAAATTAGTGATTGCAATCGTTCAAGATAAGGACAGTGATAAACTTAGTAACGATTTTATTGAACATAATATTCAAGCAACCAAATTAGCTTCAAGTGGAAGTTTTTTACGTTCAGGGAATTCAACTTTTTTGATTGGGATTGACGATCAAAGAGTTGATGAGGTACTTAAGATCATTCAACATGTATGCAAAAAAAGACAAAAATATATTACTCCGCCTGTAGGAATTGATACTCACGTTGAAGGAGTGCGTAATAATTATCCACGCCAAGTTAAAATTGGAGGAGCAACTGTCTTTGTACTAAATATTGAACAGTTTACACATTTTTAAGGAGAGAGACGCATGAAGCAAATTACAGCAATGCAAGCGAAGTTGAGTCAACACTTTGCAAAGTTAGTTCAAAATAATCAACTCGCACATGCCTATTTATTTAGTGGCGCATCTGGAAGTGGAAAACTACAATTAGCCATATGGATTGCTCAAGCTGTTTTTTGTAAAAATCCTCAACCTAATAGCCAACCATGTTTACAATGCTTGGAGTGTAAACGCATTGCGGCAAATGAACATCCAGATGTTGTTCAAATTTTTCCAGATGGAAACTCAATTAAAGTTGATCAAATTCGTTATTTGAAAATGGAATTTTCTAAAAGTGGGTTAGAAAGTAATCGTAAAATCTTTATTATTAAAGATGTGGAAAAAATGACAACTAGTGCAGCCAATAGTCTATTGAAGTTTATTGAAGACCCTCCTGGAAATGTAACTGCATTTTTACTTTCAAGTCATGCTAATCAAATTTTACCAACGATTATTTCACGCTGCCAAGTTGTTGAGTTAGCTACTAATCGTCAAGCGCGTTTGGATGAATTAATCGCTGCACAAATTGATCCAAGTATGGCTTCAATTTTAGTTAATTTAAACGCTTCTTTAGCTGAATTAAAGGAACTTGGTAATGATGAACGCTTTCGGAAAGAAGTTACTGAAGTTTGGAATTGGATGCACGCAATTCTTGAAAATGATTGGCGCTCATTTGTCTTTGTTCAAACGCGTTTAATGAATTATGCAACGGATAAAAAAAGCCAAGAACGTTTATTAGAACTCATTGTTTTACTTTGTCGCGATATAATGTTAATTAAATATCAGCAAGATGAAGAAATTGCATTTATAGCATATCAAGATCAATTAGTTTCACTACTTACTCAATTGACTACTGTGCAAGTTACTCAAGCAATTGAATTAGTTTTAAATTGTTGGAAACAATTAAGCGTTAACGTTTCATTTCAAAATATCCTTGAAACCCTAACGTTAAAATTGTGTGATGTCTACCATAACAGATAAGGATTGATAAAAAATGGATAAAGGAGAATTATACGATAGTTTTGAATCGATGGAAGCACAAGCTAGAAATATGAGTGAAATGCTTTCATCAATGCGTAAAGAAATGACGCAAATCATTGAAAAAAATGCAGAATTAGAAATTGAAAATCATCATTTACGTACTCGTTTAGCTGAATTAGAAAATACCAAAAAGTCTTCTAAAAATAATCAAGGACTTTCACGTTCACGCCAAAATTTAGAAAATCTTTATCGCGAAGGTTTTCACGTATGTACTCAATTTTTTGGTTCACGTCGTGAAGATGATGAATGTATTTTTTGCCAAGAAATAATTTATGGAGAAAAGTGGAGAAAAATTGATGGCAATCCAAAGAACAAGTAGCTTTAAAAATCAAAATAATGATGTTGGTGCTTTATATTTGGTTCCAACTCCAATTGGAAATTTAAGTGATATGACTCCGCGAGCAATTGAAGTATTAAGTCAAGTTGATTACATCGCTTCTGAAGATACTCGGAATACTCAAAAATTGTTGAATCATTTTGAAATTCATACAAAGCAAATTAGTTTTCATCAACATAATACACAGGAGCGCATCCCAGAATTAATTACTTTAATGAAAAATGGAAGTGATATTGCGCAAGTTAGTGATGCAGGGATGCCTTCAATTAGTGATCCAGGACATGAATTAGTTGAGGCATGCATTGAAAATAATCTTCGTGTAATTG
This sequence comes from Ligilactobacillus sp. LYQ135, assembly GCF_053711055.1. NCBI lineage: Bacteria > Bacillati > Bacillota > Bacilli > Lactobacillales > Lactobacillaceae > Ligilactobacillus > Ligilactobacillus sp. LYQ135. The sequence continues at coordinate 44,234 of NZ_JBSJYT010000008.1, forward strand.
CTTTGCCAGGGCCAAATGCCGCTTTAACAGCATTAATCGCTTCAGGAATTTTGCCACAACCGTTTATTTTTTATGGATTTTTGCCACGAAAAAACGCTGAGCAAAAAAAAGAATTAGAAAAACTTAATCAGCAAACGATGACGTTAATTTTTTATGAGGCCCCCCATCGTTTACTTAAAACGTTAAAGAATATGGCACTAATTTTTGGGGAACAACGCAAAATTACTTTATGTCGGGAACTAACTAAAAGGTATGAAGAATATTTACGTGGAACGCTTCAAGATGCAATTGAATGGTGCGAACAAGATGAAGTACGAGGTGAGTTCGTTTTAGTGATTGAAGGAAATGAACATCCTCAAACTTCCAATCCAGAAAGTCATTTACCAATAAAACAACAAGTTCAAAATTTAATTGACAATCAAGGCATGAAACCAAACGCTGCAATCAAGCAAGTAGCCAAAAATAACAATTTAAAAAAACAAATAGTGTATAATGAATTTCACGGAATTGATTAATATAAGGGGTTGAAAATGATGCCAGGAAAAGCATATACGGAGGAACATGAAGTTGTTTATTATGAAACCAATGTAACGGGGCATTTAAATATTGGCAATTTAGTTGATTTATGTATGTTAGTATCTACTGATCAAAGTAGGAAACTAGGAATTTCAACTGAAAAACTAGATGAAATGGGTTATGGATGGATTGTAACTCAAAATATTATCGACATAAAACGTTTACCAGTCGATCATGAAAAAATCAAGATAACAACAGTTGCTAAGTCATACAACCGTTATTTTTGTTATCGTGATTTTTACATGCAAGATGAAAATGATGAAGAAATCGTGCATATGCATACAGTTTTTTCTTTGATGGATAAAAGTAAACGTAAAATTGTACGCATCAAAGAAGAAATTGTGGGTCCATATGAAGGAGATTATACAACTAAATTAGAACGACTAGAAACCCCTACTCAAATTAAACGCATTGATTTTAATAAAAAGTATCGGGTACGTTTTACAGATATTGATAGTAATCAACATGTTAATAATATTCATTATTTTGAATGGATGTTAGATACTTTACCTAAAGATTTCTTAATAACCCACGAAGTTAAGCATTTGAATGTAATGTATAAAAATGAAGTGCGTTATGGTGAAGTAGTTGATAGTAATACACAGCTACTTGAAGATGAGCAAAAAACGCATCATGAAATTAAAGTTAGTGACAAAATTAGTTGTATTGCAGATGTGCAATGGCAAGCAATTAAATAATTTTGTAAAATTTCAAGAGACTGTGACTCAAGTTGCAGTCTTATTTCTTTGTCACGCTTGTTTAAATGTTTTTGTCGCACCTTTTATTCAAGTAAAATAAATTAATTAGCTTATAATAGTTGTCAATTTTTTTAAGTGTGTTATTATGTTTATGATTTTTAATTAATGAGGAAAAATAAAAAATGAAAGTATTAGCAATTGATACATCTAATCGGCCACTAAGTGTTGCAGTTTTAGATGATGATAACTTATTAGTAACAAAAACAACCAATGTTTCATATAATCATAGCGTAACGTTGATGCCAATTGTTGCTGAACTTTTAAAAGAAAGTAACTTAACGCCAGCACAAATTGATCGGCTTGTGGTTGCACAAGGACCTGGATCTTATACTGGATTACGTATTGGAGTGACAGCAGCAAAAACTTTAGCAAGTACGTTAAATAAAGAATTAGTAGGAGTATCAAGTTTAAAATTAGTTGCTGCTAACATTTATCCCCGGAAAAAAATTTTAATTGTACCATATTTTGATGCTCGTAATGGAAATGTGTTTGCGGGTGGTTATGTATGGGATAAGGGCACATTGGTTAATCGAATTGAAGATCAACACATTAGTTTTGAAAAATTAGTAGATAATTTAGTTTCTGAAAATAAACCAGTGATTTTTGTTGGAATTCGCAAAGCAGAATTTGAACAAAGTGCACAAGCAAAATTAGACTCACAATTTGAATTTGCTGATTTAAATTATCAAATGCCTCAGGCCGTTATTTTAGGACGTTTAGGACAAAAGGAAGAGCCAAGTGATGCGGATACATTTGTTCCGCAATATCGTCGATTAACACAAGCAGAATTACAATGGATGGAAAAACATCCGGAGGAGAAAAATCATCATGGAAACTATGTTGAAAAAGTTTAAATCAAAAATCCAGCATATTCTTGGAAACAGTGCAGATGCAGATCCGTTTGGGTTTGAAAATCAAAATATCGAGTTAAATGGACAAAATTATTTATTTTGTCGGGCGGTTGTTTCAACGATTCCGGAATTATTAGCAGTTGAACGAGCAGTTTATAATGGTAAAACTCCGATCGATTATGAAACATTTGAGAAACAGTTGAAAAAAACATCTCAAAATTTAGTTTTATTAGTTCGTTATGAAGATCGAGTAGTTGCTTATATTGCATGCGATTACTCTCATTCAGAAGCACGCATTACTGATATTGCAATTATGCCTCGTTTTCAAAAAAGAGGGATTGCTAAAAAAATGTTGCAAATTATCATTGGGATTGCCAAAAAACTTCATCGAAAACGAATTGTACTTGATGTACGTCAAAGTAACTTAGAAGGACAAAAATTTTATAAAGATTTAGGTTTTAAAGAAGAACGCGTAAAACATCGGTATTTTGCTGATACTAATGAAGATGCGTATCAATATGGATATACATTTAAAGGTGAGAAGTAAATGGAAGAAAAACGAATTTTGATTTTAGCATTTGAAACTAGTTGTGATGAAACCAGTGTGGCTGTAATTGAAGATGGTTATAAAATTTTATCAAATGTAGTTGCAACTCAAATTAAAAGTCATCAACGTTTTGGAGGAGTAGTTCCCGAAGTAGCTAGTCGGCATCATATTGAAGTAATTACTTATTGCATTGAGGATGCTTTAAAAGATGCCCATGTAACTTATGACGATTTAACGGCAGTAGCAGTTACTTATGGCCCTGGATTAGTGGGCTCACTTTTAATTGGGGTAACAGCAGCTAAAGCAGTTGCTTTTGCCCATAATTTACCTTTAATTCCGGTAAATCACATGGCAGGCCATATTTACGCTGCTCGTTTTGTTGATGAAATTAAGTTTCCAGCACTTGCTTTACTAGTTTCGGGTGGACATACTGAATTAGTTTATATGCCAGCTGAAAATCAGTTTGAAATTATTGGCGAAACGCGTGATGACGCTGCTGGAGAAGCATTTGATAAAGTGGGACGGGTTTTAGGAATTAATTATCCTGCTGGAAAAGAAATTGATGAATTAGCTCATCAAGGAAAAGATATTTTTCATTTCCCACGTGCAATGGAAAATGAAGATAATTTTGATTTTAGTTTTAGTGGACTAAAAAGTGCATTTATCAATACTGTTCACCATGCTGATCAGATAGGCGAAACTCTTGACAAAAAAGATTTAGCAAGTAGCTTTGAAGCTAGTGTAGTGGATGTTTTAGCTGAAAAAACAGTTAAGGCACTTGAAAAATATCCAGCTAAACAGTTAATTTTAGCAGGTGGAGTTGCGGCTAATCGGGGATTACGTGAACGATTAGATCAAGAACTAAAGCAATTTCCAAATGTGCAATTATTAAAAGCTCCCCTTAAACTTTGTGGTGATAATGCAGCAATGATCGGGGCTGCCGGTTATGTAGCATATAAACATCACGTGTTTGCAGATTTAAGTTTAAATGCAAATCCAAGTTTAGAATTTGAATGGATTAAAGATTAATTCACAAAAAAGAGGCATTCAATCCTTAAAAAGATTGAATACCTCTTTTTTATTCAAACTCTTCTAACTCAAGAAGTTTATTTTCCCATGCCTCTTCATTTTTGCTCAATTGATTTGTCGTTTCGGTTAATTGTGCTTGAAGTTGTTGCATTTTAGTTAAATCATTAAAAACATCAGGTTGAGTCATTTGATGTTCAATGCTTTTTTTTTGTTCTTCAAGAGTAGAAATAAGTTCTTCTAATTTATCAGCTTCACGTTGAAGTTTGCGTAATTTACGTTGTTGTTCCTTACTTTGTTGATAATTTAACTTACCATTTGAAATAGTTGAAGTTTCTTGAGAAAGATTATTTTCTTCTTGCTGAGCTTGAGCAAGCATTTCTTGTTCTTCTTTTTTGGTAAGATAATAGTCATAATTTCCAAGGTATTCAGTACTACCAGTAGGGGAAATTTCAATAATTTTAGTCGCAACTTTATTAATAAAGTACCGATCATGTGAAACAAATAGAATAGTGCCATTAAAGTTTAGCAAGGCATTTTCTAGGACTTCTTTGCTTTCAATATCTAAATGGTTAGTGGGTTCGTCTAAGATTAAGAAATTATCATGTTGCATTGCAAGTTTAGTTAATAATAAACGTGCCTTTTCTCCGCCAGATAAACTGTGAACCATTTTTTGAACCGCATCACCTTGAAATAAGAAACTTCCTAAAATGGAACGAATGTCCTTTTCTAAAGTAGTTGGATGATCATCCCAAACTTCATTTAAAACCGTTTTATTAGGATGAAGGTTTTGTTGTTCTTGATCATAATAGCCAACTTGAACGTTTGTTCCTAAATGCGCAGTTCCTTTAATCAAAGGAAGTTTACCTAAGATACTCTTTAAAAGGGTAGATTTTCCAACTCCATTAGGGCCTACAATTGCTAAAACTTTATGTTTACGAAGTTCAAAATTAATTGGTTCTGCAAGGACTTGGTGATCATATCCAATTGCTGCATCTTCAACTTTTAAAACGACATCCCCACTTTCTTGTTGACTTGTAAATTGAAAACGAGGACCTTTCTCATCTTCTTCTGGGCGACTTAATCGTTTCATTTTTTCAAGTTGTTTACGTTTACTTTGAGCTCGTTTAGTAGTAGAAGCACGGACTAAATTTTTGTTAACAAATTCTTCTAAGTGGGCGATTTCAGCTTGTTGTTTTTGGTAGGATTTCCACTGTGATTTTAAGCGGACCTCCTTTTCTTTAATATAATCAGTGTAATTTCCAGTATAGTGACTTGAATGTTGGTGACTAATTTCAACAACTTCATTGACAACACGATCAAGGAAATACCGATCATGAGAAACAACCAGTAAAGCTCCAGTATAATTTTGAATATAACTTTCAAGCCATGTTAAAGTGTCAATATCTAAGTGATTAGTCGGTTCGTCTAAAATCAATAAATCCCGTTTTTCAAGTAATAGTTTAGCAAGTGCTAACCGTGTTTTTTGCCCACCTGAAAGTGAAGCAATTGAGCGCTTAAAGTCAGTTTCTTCAAATCCTAATCCACGCAAAACAGCTTTAATTTCATTTTGATATCCATAACCATTTTTTTCTTGAAAATCATGCATTAACTGATCATATTGTTTTAATAATTGTTGGTAATTATTAGTAGAGTGATCAATATTAGTTGCAGAAATCTGATTTTCGAGTTTATGAATTTGGTTTTCCATTTGAATTAATGGTTGAAAAACACTTTCCATTTCATTATAAATTGAGTTTTGAGACTCTAAACCAGTATTTTGAGCAAGGTAACCAATCGATAGTCCTTTTTTCTTAATAATTTGGCCTTCACTTGGTTCTTGATCGCCCATAATCATTTTGATTAAGGTTGATTTGCCAGCTCCATTCCGTCCGACTAAGGCAATTCGTGAATGGTCTTGAATATCAAGGTTAACATTTTCGAATAAAACATCGGCGCCAAAATGACGACTAACATTTTGGGCTTGTAATAACAACATAATTATGCTCCTTTCATGTAAATTATCTTAAACCAAAGAAAAGTAAAATAATCAAGTTCATTCCACCATGTGCAATCATAGGTGCTTTTAAATCGTGTGCTTTTGCATAGATCCATTCTAAAATACATCCCATTACAAAATAAATTAAAAAATGACCATCATGATGTGCAAGGGCAAATAAAATACTTGAAAAGATCGCAGCAATGATTGGCTTGAAATAGTAGGTTAGATTGCCAAAAAAAACTTTTCTAAAAATTAATTCTTCAATAATTGGTGCTGCCACCACGATATTTAGGAGATAAATCGGTGAATTTTTAAAAATAGTAATTAATTGGGTAGTATTTTGTGAGATCATGTTTTGCTTAAATACTAAGTGAGTAATGAGCATGCAAAGAATTTGACCAATAAAAACTAATCCAATTCCGCCTAATCCCCAAAGAAGAATTTTTTTGAAATTTTGCTTTGATTTAGGTTGTTCAATTATATTAGTATAACTAAATTTTTGATTTACCCATAAAAGTAACCCGGCTCCAAGTAAGCCAATGATGGTTAAAATTAAATAGAGAAATTTGGATGACCAGAAAAGTTTCTGGGTAATTATTTGAACAAGTAAATACGCTAGGTATCCAATTAAAATTGAGAGTGAATTTTTCTCAATTGCCATTCTAACAGCCTCTTTCATACACTAATTTATCAATATTGTAGCATGTTTTTAGTAATTTTCGAAATTTGATTAGCACTCGAGAAGTTAGAGTGATAAAAAATGCTTGCATTTTTTGGACAAGGTGAGTATAGTAATAATTGTAATCAATTAGCACTTAAATTAATCGAGTGCTAAAAATGGAGGGATTTATTGTGCTTAAACCATTAGGAGACCGTGTAGTCTTAAAAGTTGAAAAAGAAAAAGAAGAAACAGTCGGAGGGATTGTTTTAGCAAGTAATGCTAAAGAAAAGCCTCAAACAGGTGTAGTTGTTGCTGTTGGCGATGGTAAAACATTGGATAATGGTACAAAGGCTGTTCCTAGTGTAAAAGTTGACGATAAAGTCTTATTCGATAAATATGCTGGTACAGAAGTTAAATATGATGGGGAAGATTATTTAATTGTACGTGGTAGTGACATCATGGCAATTGTAGAATAATAAAAAAATAACTTTTTTGAGGTGATATTTTATGGCAAAAGAAATCAAGTTTTCAGAAGATGCACGTGCGAAAATGCTTGCAGGTGTAGATAAATTAGCTAATACAGTAAAATCAACAATCGGTCCTAAGGGTCGTAATGTTGTGTTAGAACAATCATTTGGTGCTCCTACGATCACAAATGATGGGGTAACAATTGCAAAGGCAATTGAATTGGAAGATCATTTTGAAAATATGGGTGCTAAATTAGTTGCAGAAGTTGCTTCAAAAACAAATGATATTGCTGGTGATGGAACAACTACAGCGACAGTATTAACTCAAGCAATTGTAAATGAAGGTATGAAAAATGTAACTGCAGGTGCTAACCCTGTAGGCATTCGTAAAGGAATTGAAGAAGCTACAAAGACAGCTGTTAAAGCTTTACACAAGATGTCACACAAGGTTGAATCAAAGAGTGATATCCAACAAATTGCAGCGATTTCAGCAGCCAATGAAGAAGTTGGTAAATTTATTGCTGATGCGATGGAAAAAGTTGGTAACGATGGTGTAATCACAGTTGAAGAATCAAAAGGAATTGATACTTCATTAGATGTTGTAGAAGGTATGCAATTTGATCGTGGTTACTTATCACAATACATGGTAACTGATGAAGATAAAATGGAAGCTGACTTAGATAATCCATACATCTTGATTACAGACAAGAAGATCTCAAACATTCAAGAAGTATTACCATTATTGCAATCAATCGTTCAACAAGGTCGTCCATTATTGATCATTGCTGACGATATTGATGGTGAGGCATTACCAACATTGGTATTAAACAAGATCCGGGGAACATTTAACGTAGTTGCTGTTAAGGCTCCTGGCTTTGGTGATCGTCGTAAAGAAATGTTGCAAGATATCGCAATCTTAACTGGTGCAACTGTAATTACAGATGACCTTGGCTTACAGTTGAAAGATACAACTATTGATCAATTAGGTTCAGCTGCTAAGGTAACTGTTACAAAGGAAAATACAACAATTGTTGAAGGTGCTGGCGACAAGAGCAAGATTGAAGAACGGGTTGCTCAAATTAAGAGTCAAATTGCAGATGCAACTTCAGACTTTGACAAAGAAAAGATGCAAGAACGTTTAGCTAAATTAGCTGGTGGAGTTGCAGTAATCAAAGTTGGTGCTGCAACTGAGACAGAATTAAAAGAACAAAAATATCGGATTGAAGATGCCTTGAATGCTACACGTGCTGCCGTTGAAGAAGGCTTTGTTCCTGGTGGTGGTACTGCATTAGTAAATGTAATTGGCGATGTTGCTGCATTAGAAGCTGATGGTGATATCCAAACAGGAATCAACATTGTAAAACGTGCTTTAGAAGAACCAGTTCGTCAAATTGCTGAAAATGCTGGTTTAGAAGGTTCTGTAATTGTTGAAAAACTTAAAGAACAAAAAGCAGGCATAGGTTACAATGCTTATGCTGACAAGTGGGAAGACATGGTTAAAGCAGGAATTGTTGACCCAACTAAAGTTACACGTTCAGCACTTCAAAATGCTGCTTCAGTATCAGCATTATTATTAACAACAGAAGCAGTTGTTGCTGATAAACCTGAAGAAAAGAAAGATGCTGCTCCACAACCAGACGCTGGCATGGGCGGTATGATGTAATCAAATCGAATCAAATTAAAAAGACTGTAACTTGCGTTACAGTCTTTTTTGATGTTCGTTTAGTTTTTGTCGCAATTGGGTTCCAAAAGCAACAAACTAAACATGAGTCTGAAACGCTTTGGATGACTTCACATCCATGCGCATTTCTAGCTTATGCACGTTTGTTTAAGTGCTTTTGTCACACCTTGTTTTAAATGATTTCTTCAATTTGAAGAAGATCATCAATTTCATATGTGGGAGAAAAACTAGTTGAGTTAGTTAAATGATGTGGATTAAACCAAATAGTCTTAATTCCTGCATTAATTCCACCTTGAATGTCAGATGTTAGTGAATCACCAATCATTAATGTATGTGCTTTGTTATAGTTATCAAGATGATTTTCAACGTAGTCAAAAAAGGCTACTTGTGGTTTAGAAGCTCCAATTTGTTCAGAAATGAAAAGTTGATCAAATTTTGTAATCAAATTAGAATCTGTAAGCCGTTTAATTTGAGTTTGAGCAACACCATTAGTAGCAACTTCTAAACGAATGTTTTGTTGAACTAGATTAGTGATCAATTGAGGAGCATGTTCGATGGGATCATGTCCTTCACTTAAAAAGGAAATATATTTTTCAGTAAGATTTAATTCATGAACATCTAAATTAAATTGATCCATAAAAAAGGTATTAAAACGTTTAGCAAATAGTTCATCCCGACTGATTTCTCCTCGTTCTAATTGTTGCCAAAGTTGCTGATTAAATTTTGAGTAATCTTCTTTGATTGCAGGGGTTAATTCAATGGGAGTTAAGGAGAATAATTTTTGGAGTGCTTGGTCTTCATCGGAATCAAAGTCTAGGATAGTATTATCAATATCAAATAACAATGTATCAAAATTGTGCATTTCAATTCACTTCCTCAATATTTTTCATGATATAAGATTATCATATGTAACATAATAATGAAAAAAGACTGAAAATTCATTGGCATTTTTGGCAAACAATCCCATTTTTTAGTTAAATATGATATGATAGCAATTAGTATGATGGCATTATCATTAATGCGCACAGAAAGAGGACAATTTATGTATAAAATTTTTGCGTCTTTATTCGCAACAATTTTAATCTCTGCATTGTTAGTACCTTTTGTTAGGTATTTGGCTTTTAAAATCGGGGCGGTTGATAAGCCCAATGCACGGCGAATAAATAAAAGAATAATGCCGACAATGGGCGGTTTAGCAATTTTTATTGCTTTTAATTTTACAAATTTCGTACTTTTAAGAAGTCAGTATCCGATGAAGCAACTAATTGCACTATTTGTGGCACAATGTATAATTATTGCTACGGGAGTAATTGACGATATTTATGAGTTGAAACCATATCAAAAATTAATTGGGATTACTGCGGCAGCCTTAATTGTATATTATGCCGCGCATGTGCGAATGACTACACTGACGCTTCCTTTTATTGGAACCGTTAATTTAGGAATTTTAAGTTTACCAATAACGTTAATTTGGATTTTAGCAATCACGAATGCAATTAACTTAATTGATGGGTTGGATGGATTAGCAACTGGAATAGCAATTATTGCGCTGACAACAAGTGCACTAACTGGATACTTCTTTTTAAATGTTACAAATACATTTATTTCAATTATGATGTTTACCTTGGTGGCAGCATTAATTGGATTTTTACCATATAACTTTTATCCTGCTACAATTTATTTAGGCGATACCGGCTCATTATTTATTGGTTTTATGATTTCGGTATTTGCATTGTTTGGTTTGAAAAATGCGACTTTTATTTCAATTATTATTCCAGTGATTATTTTAGGGGTTCCAATCACTGATACAGTTTATGCAATTATTCGGCGGGCAGTTAATAAAAAGCCGATTATGAAACCTGATAAGCATCATTTACACCATCGCTTATTGCAAATGGGATTAACTCATCGGCAAACAGTATTAGTGATTTATGGCATTGCTTTGATTTTCTCATTTATTTCATTACTTTATCCACTTTCAAATATTTTAGGATCCGTTTTACTAACAATTGCCACTCTTTTTGGATTAGAGATTTTTGTTGAGGTAATTGGATTAGTGGGATCAGGTAAACAACCTTTATTGAATTTAATTAAAAAAGTGGTTTTAATGGTTGCTGAAAATCATAATCAAGAAAATAAAAAATAAATAAAACAGGTCATGCTAACATGACCTGTTTTATTTTACTTTACTTCAACATCTGCATAACTTTCTTTACCAATGCGCAGTTCAATTGGTTTATTAAAGTATTCTTTGAACTGTTGGTGAAATTCATTGATATTATTTTTGGATAGAAGAATTGAAACAACTACATTTTCTGCATAACTAACATTATCAATTGGAATTTGGTGTTGTTCTAAAAAGTATTTGGCTTTTTCAAAATCAGCATAACTTAAATTAAAAGAAACTTGATTCATTACAACATGATTAACAATCCCAATTTGTTTGATTGCATTTGCAGTTGTTCCATTATAAGCCCGAATCAATCCACCAGTTCCTAATTTTATTCCACCAAAATATCGGGTAACGACTGCAGTAATATTGTGAATTTTATTTTGCTTTAGTGCATTTAAAATTGGTACGCCAGCGGTTCCTGAAGGTTCACCGTTATCACTTGCACGTTGGATTTCATCACGCATTCCTAAAAGATAAGCATAACAGTTATGGGTCGCTTTACTATGTTTACGAGAAATTTCTTCAATGAAATCATTTGCTTCTTGTTCACTGTTAGTTCGCTTAATTGAGCAAATGAATTCGGATTTTTTGATAACTTCGGTATAAGAACCGTCTTTTTTAATTGTTAGATAATTTTCTTTCATAAATCCTCCTTGTAATTCCCTTCAAAAAAAGCAATAAAATGCGTATATAAATAGTGGAGGGAAGTATAATGGATGTTTCAAATTTATATGGGCGGTTGTTTACCGCAAAACAAGTACCGAATAGTACTATTATACAATTAAATTTAACTGGACAAAAAGCAATATCATTAAAAGGAAAGTATGCTATTTGTCATCGCTGCCATTTTAAAAATCTCAAAAAAAACGTAAAATTGCCTAATAAAGCATATTACTGTGCAAATTGTATTCAACTTGGCAGACTCACTAGTAAAGATTTTTTGTATCACGTGGATGAGCCCAATGCTTTTGATGTTCCAAATAAAATTTTAACTTGGAAAGGTTGCTTGAATGCTTATCAAAAAAGCTGTTCCACTGAATTAATGCAAAAGGTTGCTCAAAAGCAAGATCATTTAGTATGGGCAGTTACAGGTGCTGGTAAAACGGAGATATTATTTGAGATGTTAGCAGCCAATTTAAAGTTGAAAAAAAGAATTGCGATTGCTACTCCACGAATTGATGTATGTAACGAATTATATCCCCGTTTACAAAGTGCATTTACGCAAATTAAGATTGCGCTTTTGCATGGAGAAAGTTCCCAAAAATATTTTTACAGTCAACTAACGATTTGTACAACTCATCAATTATTGAATTTCTACCATGCTTTTGACATTTTAATCATTGATGAGATTGATTCATTTCCTTTTGTAAAAAATGAAACTTTGCAATTAGCGGCGAAGCGTGCGTGCAAAAAAAGATGCTAGTAAAATTTATTTATCAGCAACTCCTGATGGAAAAACTTTAAGAAAAGTTCAAACTCATCAGTTATCAGCAAGTTATTTACCATTACGTTTTCACAAACACTTGTTAGCAGAGGTTCAGTTTATTTTAGAAGAAAATTTATATGAAAATTTAGCACAGGAAAAATTACCTCAAAAATTAGTGAAACTCATTCAAAAATGGATTGAGGAACAAAGGAGAGTCTTGATTTTTGTTCCTCAAATAAAATACTTACAACCAGTCTTAAAGACTATGCGTAAAATTTTATCTGCCAAAATAAAAGGTGAATCTGTTCATGCAAATGATCCACAAAGAAGTGTCAAAATACAACAATTTCGTTCTTTTGACTTACATTATTTAGTAACGACAACGATTTTAGAACGAGGAGTAACTTTTAGTAACTTAAATTTAACAGTCATTGGAGCGGAAGATCATAATTTTTCATGCTCTTCATTAGTTCAAATTGCAGGTCGAGTTGGACGTGATAAAAAATACCCTAAAGGAGAAGTTTATTTTGTCGTTCATCATTACAATTGGAATGTTAAAGAAGCAGCTGCTCAAATTAAACGATTAAATCAAAAGGCGCGTGATTTATTAAATGAATGAGAAGTGTTTGTTATGCAACCGAAACTTAAATTATAAAGTCGATTTAGAATGGCTATTTTCAGTTGCTAAAATTCAAGAACAATTTATTTGTGAAGATTGCCAAAAACGATTTGTTAAAATTGAAGGACCTACTTGTTTAGGCTGTGGTAAAATTCAAGCTAACTTATGTGCAGATTGTCAAAGATGGCAGCGAAAAAAGAAAAAATTACTTCATAATAAGGCCTTGTATGTTTACCAAAATCAAGCAATGAAGGAATTTTTCAAACAGTATAAGTTCATGGGAAACTACCATTTAAGAAAAATTTTTCAAGCTGAATTTGAAGAGGCTATTCAAAAAAGGTATTCTGCTAAAAAGTGGATCTATGTCCCCATTCCTGTTGACCAAGAGACTGCTCACACGCGAATGTTTAATCAAGTTAAAGGTTTAGTCGAAAACTTGCCATTATGTGAATGTTTAAAAATGCAAGATATGCATAAACGAATTAGACAATCGCATAAAAAGCGTGAAGAACGATTACAAACCAAGCAGCCATTTAAACTTAGTACAAAATTTGAAGTGAAACAGAAAAATATTTTGTTAATTGACGATATTTATACTACAGGACAAACTTTATACCATGCCCAAGAAATCTTTTTAAAAGCTAATGTAAATCAAGTTTGCTCAATGACATTAGGACGTTAATTATTAAGATCAATTTAAATTTATATATTTTTTAAGGCATGTAGCGTTGATATATTTGTTTAATGTATCCTTTTTTATTATAATAATAAGTGAGGAGGAAAGCGCCTCCTTTGAGTAGCAATACTCAGTTGCGAAAGGAGAGTTTTACTATGTTAAAGATTAACGTACGTGGAGAAAATATTGAAGTAACTTCGGCTATTCGGGATTACATTAATAAGAAATTATCAAAATTAAATAAATACTTGGATAAAAATGTAGTGGCAACAGCACATGCCAATTTAAAAACTTATCCAGATAAAACAGCAAAGGTTGAAGTTACTATTCCTCTTCCATACTTAGTTTTAAGAGCAGAAGAAACTTCACCAGATATGTATGGCAGCATTGATTTAGTAACTGATAAATTGATTCGTCAAATCAGAAAACATAAAACTAAAATTAATCGGAAGTCACGTGAAAAAGGTTATGAACATGCAGACTTTGTTGCTGATCCAGAAGATGATCTTGATGAAAAGAAAATTGAAATCGTAAGAACTAAGAACATTGCAGTTAAACCAATGGATAGTGAAGAAGCTATTTTGCAAATGGAAATGTTAGGTCATAATTTCTTTATTTACAAAGATTCAGAAACTAATGATATTAACATTGTATATCGTCGGCGTGATGGCCGCTTTGGTTTAATTGATATTAATGAAGAATAATTTAAAATAAAACTGGTATAATATTGTGGGCAAAAAAGGTTGCAACTTTTGTTGCAACCTTTTCTTTTTGGCATCTTTGATGTTTTTGTAACACCTTAAAAAAAACACGAGAGATTATGTTTAAAAATTATAGGAAAAATGATATGATTAAACTTGGTATATTTTTCAATTAACCAAATGGAACTTTAGAAGGGAATCAGATATGGTTAATATTCTTAAAAAATGGGTTGAAAGTGATAAACGCGAAATTAAACGCCTTGATAAAATAGCAAATCAAGTAGAGGCACATGCAGATGAAATGGAAAATTTAACAGATGAAGAATTAAAGGCTAAAACGCCAGAATTTCAAAAACGTTATCAAAATGGAGAAAGTTTAGATGATATGCTTCCAGAAGCCTTTGCGGTTGCACGGGAAGCTGCAAAACGAGTTTTAGGATTATATCCATACCACGTTCAAATTTTAGGTGGAATTGTTTTACATCAAGGGAATATTGCTGAAATGAAAACTGGTGAAGGAAAAACCTTAACAGCCACAATGCCAGTTTATTTAAATGCACTTTCAGGCGATGGTGTACACGTAGTTACAGTTAACGAATACTTATCAGAACGTGACGCAACTGAAATGGGTGAACTTTATAAATGGCTTGGTTTAACGGTTGGTTTAAATGTTTCAACAATGTCACCAGAAGAAAAACGCGAAGCTTATAATGCAGATATTACTTACTCAACTAATAGTGAGTTAGGATTCGATTATTTGCGTGATAACATGGTTGTTTATAAAGAAGATATGGTTCAACGTCCATTAAATTATGTAATTGTTGATGAGGTTGACTCAATTTTAATTGATGAAGCTCGAACCCCATTGATTATTTCAGGACAAGCAACCGGCTCAACTTCATTATATGTTCGTACAGATCGGTTTGCTAAAACCTTAAAAGAGGATGATGACTTTAACGTTGATTTAGAATCAAAGACAGTTTCATTGACTGAAGAAGGAATTCAAAAAGCTGAAAAATACTTTGGTTTAACAAACTTATTTGATCCAGATAATACCGCTTTAAATCATCATTTAGATAATGCTTTACGGGCTAATTATATTATGATTCGTGACAAAGATTATGTAGTTCAAGATGGCGAAGTTTTAATCGTTGATCAATTTACTGGACGGATCATGGATGGTCGGCGTTATTCTGATGGATTGCATCAAGCAATTGAAGCTAAAGAAAAAGTTAAAATCGAAGAAGAAACTAAGACATTGGCTAACATCACTTATCAAAACTTCTTTCGAATGTACAAGAAGTTAGCGGGGATGACTGGGACAGCGAAAACAGAAGAAGAGGAATTCCGGGAAATTTATAATATGCAAGTTACGGCAATTCCTACTAATAAACCAGTAATTCGTGATGATCGGGCTGATTTACTTTACCCAACATTGAAGAGTAAATTTAATGCCGTTGCTGATGATATCGAACGTCGCCACAAAGCTGGACAACCAGTTTTAGTCGGAACCGTTGCCGTTGAAACTTCTGAATATCTTTCTCAATTATTAGATCAACGGGGCATTCCACATGCTGTTTTGAATGCTAAAAATCACGCTAAAGAAGCTGAAATTGTTGCTAATGCTGGTCAAAAAGGTGCAGTGACAATTGCTACTAACATGGCCGGACGGGGAACTGATATTAAATTAGGACCTGGCGTACGGGACTTAGGTGGACTTGCGGTAATTGGTACTGAACGACACGAATCACGGCGAATCGATAACCAATTAAGAGGACGTTCTGGTCGTCAAGGTGATCCAGGTTTATCCCAATTCTATTTGTCACTTGAAGATGACTTGATGTTGCGTTTTGGTTCTGAAAAGATTAAAGATCTTTTGCAAGGAATGAAGATTGCTGACGATGATGCTGTGATTCAATCAAAAATGATTACTAAGCAAGTTGAATCAGCTCAAAAACGAGTTGAAGGAAATAACTATGATACACGGAAACAAGTTTTACAATATGATGATGTAATGCGTGCTCAACGTGAAGTTATTTATAAACAACGTCAACAAGTAATTCTTGAAGAAAAAACGTTGAAACCAATCATTATGGCAATGGTTAAACGTACAGTTAAACACGTTGTTGAAGTGCATACTCAAGGTGATCGTTCTGAATGGGATCTTGAAGCATTAGCAGAATTTGCTGAAGCTAATATGGTAAAAGAAGGTACAATTTCCGCTAATGATTTAGCAGGGAAAAAGCCTGAAGAAATCAATGAATACTTGATGCAACGTGCTGAAGAAAATTATCAAGAAAAACAAAGTCAATTGAGTGATCCAGCCCAAATGCTTGAATTTGAAAAAGTTGTTATTTTGCGTGTTGTTGATGATCACTGGACAACTCACATTGATGAAATGGATCAATTACGACAATCAATTGGATTGCGTGGCTATGGTCAATTGAATCCATTGGTTGAATATCAATCAGATGGTTATCAAATGTTTGAGCGAATGATTGCTGATATTGAAGCAGATGTAACAAAATTGTTCTTGAAAGCAGAAATTCGGCAAAATATTCGGCGTTAATTAAATTTATTACAAAAGGTCGTAAAAAATGCGACCTTTTGTTTTTTATAAACGGTATTCATGTATAATATAGATATTAAAAGTAAAGGAGCATGTTAAATGGAATTAGCTGATTATCGCAATCAAATAGAAACAATTAACACTCAAATCTCAGATTTTAGGAGGTCTCTTTGACTTAGATAGTCTTGAAGAACAAATTGCTCAAAATGAAGCCACTATGGCACAAGCTTCATTTTGGGATGATGGCAAAAAAGCACAAAAGTTAATTAATGAAAATAATGCTTTAAAAAATAAATATGATAATTTTAATCAATTGGTAAATGCAAGTGAAGAATTAGAAGTTTTGTTTGAACTTGTTCAAGAAGATGAAACGGACCAAGAATTACAGACTGAACTTGAAGAAAAATTAGCAAAAACTAATCGTCAAATGGAAAGTTATCAACTTTCGATGTTATTAAATGGTGAGTATGATCGTAATAATGCAATTGTTGAAATTCATCCTGGTGCAGGTGGCACAGAATCACAAGACTGGGGTTCAATGTTGATGAGAATGTATACTCGCTGGGCACAACAGCATGGGTTTAAGGTTGAAGTTGCTGATTTTCAAGTAGGTGAAGAAGCCGGAATTAAGAGTGTGACCTTGATGATTGAAGGAACCAACGCATATGGTTATTTAAGAAGTGAAAAAGGTGTTCATCGGTTAGTGCGCATTTCACCATTTGATGCTGCGGGGAGACGACATACTTCATTTGCTTCTGTTAATGTCATGCCCGAATTAGATGACACTGTTGAGGTTGAACTTCGCCCAGAAGATGTTAAAATGGAAGTTTTTCGTGCTAGTGGTGCCGGTGGACAACATATTAATAAGACCTCATCAGCGGTTCGATTAATTCATATTCCAACTGGAATTGTGGTTTCAAGTCAAGCACAACGGTCACAATTTCAAAATAAAGCAACTGCTGAAAGCATGTTAAAAGCTAAATTATACCAACTTGAATTAGAAGAAAAGGAACGACAAAAGAAAGCTATTCAAGGTGAACAAATGGATATTGGATGGGGATCTCAAATTAGATCTTATGTCTTTCATCCATATTCAATGGTTAAAGATCACCGCACAAACTATGAAACTGGAAATGTTCAAAGTGTGATGGACGGCGATTTGGATGGTTTTATCAATGCTTATTTACAATGGAAATTACAACAAGAAAATCCACAATAAAATAGAAAGGACCATATGATGGAAATTTTAAAATTGGTTGGACTATTTTTGATTCAACCACTTTTATGGGTTGGAGTGCTTACCAGTGTTTTATTGCATACAATGCGGATTAAAAGTGAGCGGAAAAACTTTCGCATTGCAATTAATAAAGACTGGTATGAACCACGTCATTTTGTAAAAAAAGCCTTAGGATACGGGATTTTGATGTCAATTATTTCAATTGTTCTAGGACTATTTTTACCACGTCAGATGATTGGCATTTATGAACTGCTAGCGATTATAGCGCTTTGTTTTATAAAGTATGTCGACTTAAGTACGATTCCCCTTTATGTTTTAGGAATATTAAATTTGCATTCACCACGAATCTTGTCAGGAATTTTATTGCTGACTGCGATTAATTACTTTGTAAAACAACGCTTAGTTAGCAAAAATGACCAAATTTGGTTTACGCCTCAAGTTAAAGAAGGCAAAAGAGGTAATCGCATTGCCCAATATTATTGGCGGGAAATGACTGTTTTGCCACTTGTAATTTTAATTCCAGGCGAATTAACTCATTACCTTAACTTTTTACCTGTTTTGCATCTCGGAGATGCTCACTTTAGTTTTTTTATCTTGCCATTTTTAGTAGCAAGTGTTGGTCAATTTTTAAAACAAAAATCAGCAGATGTTTTGAAAATTTACCGGAAACAAAATATAATGCTAGTAATTGTAACAGCAGTTAGTGCAGGATTAAATTTACTTTTACCAAAATTAGGAATTGTTTTTTGGTTATTTCCATTAATTTGTGCTATTTGGTTAGCTGTGCGGCGAAAAATCATTGATGAGCAAGCAAAACAATGGTATAGCGAAGTTAATACTGGAATTCGCGTCGTTGCAATTCGTCCTGATACTCCAGCTGCTAAAATGAATTTAGAACCAGGAGACATCATTTTAAATTGTAATGGACGTTTAGTTTCAGATGAAAATCAATTTTATGCTGCACTTCAATTAAATTCAGCATATGTTCATTTGAAAGTGCAAACTTTTACAGGTGACTTGAAAATTACTGAAGGAGCAATTTATAATGATTCTCCACATGAGTTAGGGATTGTGTTATTTAGAAGTAAATATTGATTTGGAGGAAACTAATTGAAAAAGAAGCTTTATCGTTCAAATACACATCGAATTTTATTTGGCGTTTGTGGTGGTTTTGCTGATTATTTTGGAATTAATCCTAAATATGTGCGCATTGGTTATTTAGTTTTTACTTTAATTTGTTCATTTTTCGCCCGGGCACTTCTTTTACCTTTTGGAATTTATTTAATTTTGGCACTTGCATTGCCAGTTAATCCAAATGAAAAAAAAGATAGTTTTAGCTCACTTTTTGAAAATCAAACTAGAACACATTCGTCAAATTCAAATGGACGTAAGGTAATTCGAGACGTTAAAGAAAAAGATATAAAAAAATAAGAAGGGAATTTAAATGGGTTTTTGGAAAAGAGCGATTCTGGATGCATTAATTTTTATTGCAATCGCTGGTTTTTTTCCGCAAATGTTTCATGTTTCAAGTATTTTAATGGCATTTGTGGCAGCGGTAGTTACAGGTCTGTTGAATCGGTTTGTTAAGCCAATTATTGTCTTGTTTTCACTGCCGATCACTATTTTAACCTTCGGCTTGTTTTATATTTGTATTAATGCATTCATGTTACAACTTGCTTCATGGGCACTTTCACCTAATTTTTACTTTAGTAACTTTGGCAGTGCTGTTATTGTAGCGGTAATTATTAGTATTGTTAACATGATTGTTTCAGATTATTTTTCAAAATAGCTAATTTTGAAGATAATAAATGGTACAATAGATTTATAAAAGGGCTTTCAGAAATGAGGAATAGAAGTGAGAAGTGTAACTGTTAAGCAGTTAGTTGATGCTTGTGATCTAACTGTATATTCAGGAGAAGAATTTTTAGAAAAACATCGAATTAAAACAGATGATATTTCGCGTCCCGGTTTAGAGTTGACAGGATATTTTGATTATTATCCCAACGAACGGGTGCAAATTTTTGGGATGACAGAAATTTCCTTTTCAAAACGATTATCAAAAGAAAATCAAGAAAAGGTAATGGCACGACTATGTACTCCCCAAACTCCTTGTTTAGTGGTGGCACGTGATTTGCCAATTCCAGAAGGGATGGCGAAAGCAGCTAGTGAAAAAAATATTCCAATTTTAAGGACTAAATCGCCAACTTCACGAATTGCATCTAAAATTACCTATTATTTACAAGGAAGATTAGCAACACGGCAATCATTGCACGGCGTTTTAGTTGATATTTATGGCTTAGGTGTACTGATTACTGGTGATTCAGGAGTTGGTAAATCTGAAACCGCACTTGATTTAATCAAGCGTGGACACCGGTTAATTGCTGATGATCGGGTTGAAGTTTATAAACAAGATGAAATGACAATTTACGGTGAACCTCCACAAATTTTAACGCACTTACTTGAGATTCGTGGTGTTGGGATTATTGATGTAATGAATTTATATGGCGCCGGAGCAGTCCGTTCACGTGCCCATATTTCACTAATTGTGCATTTGGAAAACTGGAGTAAAGATAAGCAGTTTGATCGGTTAGGTAGCGGTGAAGAACGCCAAGAAATTTTAGGAGTAACGATTCCTAAGATTACAATTCCAGTTAAAGTTGGTAGGAATATGGCGATTATTGTAGAGGCTGCAGCAATGAACTATCGTGCTAAGACAATGGGGTATGATGCCACTAAAAAATTTGATGAGAATTTGAATAACTTGATTCAAGAACATTCATCAGAAGATCAATAAGCGGAAGAAGGACCAATGTGTTAACTTTAAAAGGAGCAATCGATCCGATTGCATTTAATTTCGGACCAATTATGGTTCATTGGTATGGAATAATTATTGCTACTGGTGTATTTTTAGCGGTAGTGTTGTCGATTCGTGAAGGAAATCGACGTGGATTAGATGAAGAAAACATCTATGATTATCTTCTTTGGGGATTGCCCATTGCAATTATTTGTGCACGAATTTACTATGTTGTTTTTCAATGGCCATATTATTCAGTTCATCCTGATATGATTTATCGAATTTGGGATGGAGGAATTGCAATTTATGGTGGATTAATTGGAGCAGCAATTGTTTTAGTGATTTTTTGTAAAAAACGGCAAATTTCTGCTTGGGAGTTTTTAGATATTATTGCACCTACTGTAATTATGGCCCAAGGAATTGGACGATGGGGTAATTTTATTAATCAAGAGGCTCATGGTGCACTTACAACTTTGTCATTTTTACAAGATACTTTGCATTTGCCTAATTTTATCGTGCAGCAAATGTGCATTAATGGAACCTATTATCAACCTACCTTTTTATATGAGTCGGTTTGGGACATTTTAGGTTTTATATTATTATTAGCATTACGACACCGTAAACATTTATTTAAGCGTGGAGAAATTTTTCTCACTTATATAATGTGGTATTCATTTGGAAGATTCTTTATTGAGGGCATGCGAACAGATAGTTTAATGCTTGGACCATTACGAATTTCGCAATGGCTATCATTTATTTTCTTTTTTACTGCATTAATTTTGTGGGTTGTTCGTCGAAAAAAAACACAACAACCTTATTATTTAGATGAAAAGGCGATTAATCCATAAGAAAACGTTAATATTGTTTCGATAAAAACGCTTTTATAGTAAAATTAAAAATGAACTCTAAAAATATCAGTTATCGAATAAATAAAATTTAGTTTTGGAAGGTGATAATATGAGTTGGGAAGAAAATTATCAAACTTGGGTTAACTACTCAGACTTAGTACCAGATTTAAAAGCAAATCTTGAACAATTAAAAGATAATAAAGAAGAATTAGAAGATGCATTTTATACACCACTAGAATTTGGAACTGCAGGAATGCGGGGCGTTTTAGGTGCAGGAATTAATCGCATGAATATTTATACAGTGCGCCAAGCAACTGAAGGATTAGCACTTTTTATGGAAACTCTTGATGAAGAAACTAGAAAACGCGGAGTAGCAATTAGCTATGATTCTAGACATTATTCACAAGAATTTGCATTTGATGCTGCCCGCGTTTTAGGTGCTCATGGAATTCCAACTTTTGTTTTTGAAAGTTTACGTCCTACACCAGAACTATCATTTACAGTGCGCCACTTACATACATATGCTGGCATTATGATTACTGCTAGTCATAATCCTAAACAATATAATGGTTACAAAATTTATGGCGAAGATGGAGCTCAAATGCCACCAAAAGAATCAGATATGATTACAAAATATATTCGGCAAGTAAAAGATATTTTTGCTATCGAAGTTGCCAATCAAGATGCCTTGATTGGAGATGGCATTATGACTATTATTGGTGACGAAATTGATCAAGCATATTTAGCTGAAGTCAACCAAGTAACAATTAACCGCGAACTAGTCGCACAAGAAGGTAAGACCATGAAATTGATCTTTACTCCGCTTCATGGGACTGGTGCAATGCTTGGAGAAAAAGCATTGAAACAAGTTGGTTTTGAAAACTTTACAATGGTTCCACAACAAACAATGCCAGATCCAGACTTTTCAACTATTGATAAACCTAATCCAGAAGATCCAGCAGCCTTTGATTTGGCAATTGAATTAGGTAAAAAAGAAGGCGCTGATTTATTGATTGGGGTTGATCCAGATGCTGACCGTTTAGGAGCAGCTGTCCGACAACCAGATGGCGAATACAAACTATTGACGGGTAACCAAATTGCAGCAATTATGTTAAATTACATTTTAACTGCACATCAAAATGCTGGCACTTTACCTCAAAATGCAGCTGCGGTAAAATCAATTGTTTCAAGTGAATTTGCAACTAAAGTCGCAGCAGACTTCAATGTTGAAATGATTAATGTATTAACTGGTTTCAAGTTTATTGCTGAACAAATCAAAAACTTTGAAGATACTGGTGATCATACATTTATGTTTGGGTTTGAAGAAAGTTATGGCTACTTAATTCGTCCATTTGTCCGTGATAAAGATGCCATTCAATCACTTGTAATGTTAGCCGAAGTAGCAGCCTTTTATAAGAAACAAGGCATGAATTTATATGACGGCTTACAAGAATTATTTGAAAAATATGGTTACTTTGCTGAAAAAACATTATCATTAACTTTTGATGGAGTTGAGGGTGCCCAAGAAATCAAAAATTTAATGACTAAATTTAGAGAAGAATCACCTACAGAATTTGCTGGTTACAAAGTTGTGGCACTTGAAGACTTTGAAAAATCAACTAAAACACATGCAGATGGTTCAGTAGAACAAATTAACTTACCACAATCTAATGTATTAAAATATATTTTAGAAGATGGTACTTGGATTGCAGTTCGCCCTTCAGGAACAGAACCAAAAATTAAGTTTTATATTGGGACTCAAGCAAATACTCAAGATGAAGCTTTTGCAAAACGGCAACAATTTGAAGATACTGTAATGGCCTTTGTTAAAGGCTAATAATAGTTAAATTAAAGCCCATCAACTAAGAATAAAATGACAAATAATTAATTTGAAATTTTGAATCTTAGTTGATGGGCTTGTTTTAAAATAAATTGTTGAAAATTTATTTACAAAAGTAAACAACTGATTATGCGAAAATACGTTCGATGTGATAAAATATCTAGTACTGAGATTTTGAAGAAGGGAGTTTGAAACTGTGATTGAAAGACAAGCGGATCAAAAATTTGATTTAGTTGCTCCATATGAACCTACTGGTGATCAACCTAAAGCAATTAAGGAGTTAACAGCGGGATTAAAAAAGGGAGAAAAATCTCAAATTTTACTTGGAGCTACAGGAACCGGAAAAACATTCACAATTGCAAATGTGATTAAAAATAACAATAAACCAACGCTTGTATTGGCGCATAATAAAACTCTTGCAGGCCAATTGTATGGTGAGTTAAAGGAATTCTTTCCTCATAATGCAGTTGAATATTTTGTCAGTTATTATGATTTTTATCAGCCTGAAGCTTATGTTCCTTCAAGTGATACGTACATTGAAAAAGACTCAAGTATTAATGATGAAATTGATAAATTACGCCACTCAGCAACAAGTGCATTATTAGAACGAAATGACGTAATCGTGGTTGCATCTGTTTCATCTATTTTTGGTTTAGGGAGTCCGTTTGAGTATCAAAAACATACGATTTCGTTACGAGTAGGGCAAGAAATAGATCGGGACCAATTGTTAAAAGATCTTGTTGATATTCAATATGAACGCAATGATATTGATTTTCAACGGGGACGTTTTCGGGTTCGTGGAGATGTGGTTGAAATTTTCCCTGCTTCTCACGATGATCGGGCTTTAAGAGTTGAATTTTTTGGTGATGAAATTGATCGCATTCGCGAAATTGATCCCCTTACAGGTGAAGTTTTTGGTGATCGCAATCACGTTGCAATTTTCCCTGCAACTCACTTTATGACAAATGAAGATCAATTAGAACATGCGATTAATGGAATTGAAGCCGAATTAGATGCACGCGCAAAAGAATTGCATGATGAAGGCAAATTGCTAGAAGAACAACGCTTAAAGCAACGGACAACTTATGACATTGAAATGTTAAAAGAGATGGGTTACACTTCAGGAATTGAAAATTATTCAAGACACATGGATGGACGTAAGCCAGGTGAACCGCCATACACATTGTTAGATTTCTTCCCTAAAGATTTTTTAATTGTTGTGGATGAATCTCACGTTACAATGCCTCAAGTGCGCGGAATGTATAATGCGGACATTTCACGTAAACAAATGTTAGTTGACTATGGTTTTAGATTACCAAGTGCATTAGATAACCGACCATTAAAATTAGCAGAATTTGAAAACCATGTTCATCAAATTATTTATATGTCGGCTACCCCAGGACCATATGAAAAGGAACAAACTAATCATGTAGTTGAACAAATCATTCGTCCAACTGGATTACTTGATCCTCAAATTGAAGTTCGTCCGGTAATGGGACAAATGGATGATTTAGTTGGCGAAATCAATCAACGCGTAGAAAATGATGAACGCGTTTTTGTAACCACCCTGACTAAAAAAATGGCAGAAGATTTAACTGATTATTTTAAAGAATTAGGAATTCGGGTTAAGTATCTTCACTCAGACATTAAAACCTTGGAAAGAACCAAGATCATCCGTGATTTACGTTTAGGTAAATTTGATGTGTTGATTGGAATTAATTTATTACGTGAAGGAATTGATGTTCCGGAAGTATCGTTAGTTGCAATTTTAGATGCTGATAAAGAAGGCTTTTTACGTAACGAACGGTCGTTAATTCAAACGATTGGTCGTGCTGCACGTAATGTCAATGGACATGTAATTATGTATGCTGATGAGATCACTGATTCAATGCAAGCCGCAATTGATGAAACTAAACGGCGGCGTTCAATTCAAGAAGCATATAATAAAAAGCATCATATTGTACCAAAGACTGTCAAAAAAGATGTGCGGGCACAAATTTCAGTAATGAATAATGAAAAAGATGATGATTCTGTTGATACTGATGTAGAGTTCAGTAAGATGAATAAGGCAGAGCAACAAGAAATGATTGAAAGATTGAAACAACAAATGCAACAAGCTGCAAAAGACTTAAACTTTGAAGAGGCAGCCTCATTGCGTGATACGATTTTAGAATTAGAAGCTCAAATAAGCTAGATAAGGAGTAATAGTTTGGCACAAGATAAAATTATCATTCGAGGCGCAAGAGCGCATAATTTGAAAGATATTGATGTTACTATTCCCAAAAATAAACTTGTAGTAATTACGGGATTGTCAGGTTCGGGAAAAAGCTCATTGGCATTTGACACATTGTATGCAGAAGGTCAAAGAAGATATGTTGAAAGCTTATCTTCATATGCACGCCAATTTTTAGGACAAATGGAAAAGCCAGATGTAGATTCAATTGATGGATTATCTCCGGCAATTTCAATTAATCAAAAAACAACTTCCAAAAATCCGCGTTCAACAGTTGGAACTGTAACTGAAATTACGGATTATTTACGCCTTTTGTGGGCACGTGTAGGAACTCCGATTTGTCCTAATGATGGTCACCAAATTACCAGCCAATCATCTGAACAAATTGTTGATCAAATTATGAATTTGCCAGAAAGATCTAAGATTCAAGTTTTAGCACCAGTTATTCAAGAGAAAAAAGGACAACATAAAAATGTCTTTAAGAAAATTCAAAGTGAAGGTTTTGTGCGGGTGATGGTTGATGGTCAAATTCATGAAATTGATGAAGAATTTGAGTTAGATAAAAATAAAAAACATACTATTTCGGTTGTGATTGATCGAATTATTATTAAGGAAGGCATTCGCTCCCGGTTATTCGATTCTGTGGAAGCGGCTTTAAAATTAACTAATGGATATGTTGCAATTGATGTAATTGGCGATCAAGTGTTGCAATTTTCAGAACATTTGGCATGTCCCTACTGTGGTTTTTCAATTAAAGAACTTGAACCACGGTTATTTTCATTCAACGCCCCATTTGGAGCATGTCCAGAGTGTGATGGTTTAGGTGAAAAAATTGAAGTTGATGCTGATTTAGTTGTCCCTGATAAAAGTAAAACCCTTGCTCAAGGTGCAATTGTGCCCTGGGGACCAAGTAGTTCAAAATACTATTATTCATTGTTAGAACAATACTGCAAGTTTGCAGGAATTGACATGGATACTTCTTTTGAAAAATTACCTCAAGAACAACAAAAAGCGTTGTTAAATGGTGATTCACGGACATTTCATTTTCACTTTAAAAATGATTTTGGCAAAGTGCGTGATGTGGATATGGAATACGAGGGAATCATTGCAAACATTGATCGGCGCTATCATGATTCAAATAGTATGTTTAATCAAAATATTTTACGTCAATATATGACTAGTCAACAGTGTAAGGCATGTCATGGGTACCGGTTAAATCCTCAAGCATTGGCAGTTAAAATTGATGGCTTGCACATTGGTGAAGTTTCTGACTTACCAGTTGAAAAAGCACTGACATTTTTTGATAAACAACAGTTTAGTGAACAAAAAGAACAAATTGCGCGTCCAATTTTAAAAGAATTACATGATCGCTTAACCTTTTTGAAAAATGTAGGTTTAGACTATTTGACTTTAAGTCGTTCGGCCCGCACCTTATCTGGGGGTGAGGCTCAACGAATTAGGTTAGCCACCCAAATTGGCTCTAACTTGTCAGGGGTAATTTACGTTTTAGATGAACCTTCAATTGGATTACACCAACGTGATAATGATCGCTTAATTGCATCATTAAAAGCCATGCGTGATTTAGGAAATACTTTAATTGTGGTAGAACATGATGAGGATACGATGAAAGCTGCTGATTATTTAATTGACATTGGACCAGGTGCAGGTGCAAATGGTGGAAAAGTCATGGCAGCAGGTACGCCTAAACAAGTAATGCGGAAAAAATTATCATTAACTGGCCAATATTTATCAGGAAAGAAATTCATTCCAGTTCCAGATAAACGCCGTCAAGGTAATGGACAAATGCTTAAGTTATATGGCGCTTGTGAAAATAATTTAAAAGATATTGACGTAGAGTTTCCGCTTGGTGAATTTATTGCTGTTACGGGTGTTTCTGGTTCAGGAAAATCAACTTTAGTTAACCAAATTTTAGAACGTGTTTTGGCACAAAAAATTAATCATAATACAACTGATAAACCAGGAAAATATCGTAAAATTACTGGAGTAGATCATTTAGACAAGGTGATTAATATTGATCAATCTCCAATTGGAAGAACTCCACGAAGTAATCCTGCCACTTATACAGGTGTATTTGATGATATTCGAGGGTTATTTGCCCAAACCAATCAAGCGAAAATGCGGGGATACAATAAGGGAAGATTCAGTTTCAATGTTAAAGGTGGTCGTTGTGAAACTTGTAAAGGTGACGGGATCATAAAAATTGAAATGAATTTTTTACCAGATATTTACGTTGATTGTGAAGTGTGTCATGGTTCAAGATTTAATTCTGAAACTTTGGAAGTAGAGTATAAAGGTAAAAATATTGCTGAAGTATTGAATATGACTGTGGATGAAGCCTTAGATTTCTTTGATGCTATTCCTAAAATCAAACGAAAATTGCAAACTATCTCAGATGTTGGCTTAGGTTACGTTCATTTAGGGCAATCAGCTACGACCCTTTCTGGTGGTGAAGCTCAGCGGATGAAATTGGCATCTGAATTGCATAAAAAGGCTACAGGAAAGACATTGTATATCTTAGATGAACCTACTACGGGCTTGCATTCAGATGATATCAACCGGTTGTTGAAAGTTTTACAACGGCTTGTGGATAAAGGAAATACTGTTTTAGTGATTGAACATAATCTAGATGTAATTAAAAATGCAGATCATTTAATTGATTTAGGTCCAGAAGGTGGCGAAGGGGGCGGAACAATTGTAGTGACTGGAACTCCAGAAGAAGTGGCTCAAAATGATCACAGTTATACTGGAAAATATTTAAAACAAATCTTAAATAAACGTTAAAAAAATGCGATAATAGACTGTAAGTGATGAAAATTTTTGGATTGTAATGTACATTGAGGGAGGAAATCACAATGAGTGAACCAAATGAATTAGTAATTGTTACTGGAATGAGTGGTGCGGGGAAAACCGTGGCAATGCAAAGTTTTGAAGATTTAGGCTACTTTTGTGTAGATAACATGCCTCCTAAATTGCTTCCAAAACTATGGGAATTAGTAACTGAAGCTGGTAAAATTCATAAAGTTGCTTTGGTAGTAGATTTACGTGCACGTAATTTTTACGATGAAATTAATGAGATTTTGCCTGAATTACAAGCACATCATGAAATCAATACTCGCATTTTATTTTTAGATGCTTCAGATGAAGAATTAGTTGCACGGTATAAAGAAACCCGGCGTGCTCATCCGTTATCACGTGAGAGTCGTCCTTTAGATGGTATTCGACGTGAGCGCGAATTGTTAGCAGGAATTAAAACGCAAGCACAAATGGTTGTGGATACAAGCAAGTTGTCTCCACGACAATTACGAGAAGAAATTTTTCACATATTTGAAACTGACAGTGATTATCCATTTCATATCGATGTAATGTCATTTGGATTTAAGTATGGTTTACCAATTGATGCTGATATTGTTATGGATGTACGTTTTTTACCAAATCCATATTATGTGCCTGAATTAAGGAGTAAAACGGGGCTTGATAAGCCCGTGTATGATTATGTAATGGATTCGGATAAAACAGAAGAATTTTTTACTAACTTTAAGGCGCTTTTAAAAACAGTAATTCCTGGTTATATCAAAGAGGGAAAAACGAGCGTAGTAATTGCAATTGGCTGTACTGGTGGGCAACATCGTTCTGTTGCACTTACTCAGCGCATCGGAAATTATTTAAAGGAAAGATATCAAGTTTCAATCTCTCATCGTGATATTAATCGCAGAAAGGAGACTGTAAACCGCTCATGAGTAGAATACGACCAAAGATTGTAATGATTGGTGGCGGAACGGGTCTTCCCGTAATTTTAAAGGGGCTAAAAAAGCAAAATGTAGATATTACAGCTGTAGTAACAGTAGCTGACGATGGAGGCTCTTCTGGGGTAATTCGTGATTATATTAACGTAGTTCCTCCAGGAGATATTCGAAATGCCATGGTTGCATTGTCCGAATTGCCTTCAATTTATAAAGAAATTTTTCAGTATCGATTTAAAAGTAATGACCAATTTTTTTCAGGACATGCAATTGGAAATTTAATTATTGCGGCACTTTCAGAAATGGATCATGATGATATTTTTGAAGCCGTTCAACAGCTTTCAGAAATGATGAAAGTTGACGGTCATGTGTATCCGGCATCTAATACACCATTAACGTTAAATGCGCGTTTTGACGATGGGACTACCCTTGCAGGTGAATCAGAAATTTCAGCAGCAGGTAAGACAATCAAAAACGTTTGGGTAACAGCAATTGATGATACTAAACCAAAGGCAGTTCCAGAGGTAATTGATGCAATTTTAAATGCTGATCAAATTGTATTGGGACCAGGAAGTTTATTTACTAGTATTTTACCTAACTTAATGATTAGCAATGTAGGTGAAGCAGTTTTAAAAAGTAATGCTGAAGTTGTCTATATTTGTAATATTATGACGCAAAAAGGTGAAACTGAACACTTCACAGATGCGCAACACGTACGGGTATTACATGAACATTTACACCAAAAATTCATTAATACTGTACTTGTTAATACTGAATCGGTACCAGATGATTATATGGATCGTCAAAAGTATGATGAATACCTAGAACAAGTTAAGCATGATTTTAAGGGATTACGTGAAGAAGGATGCCGGGTAATTTCAGATAACTTTTTAGAATTAAAAAATCACGGTGTATTTCATGATGGTAATCAAGTTGTTTTAGAATTAATGCAATTATTAGGACGACCTCAATCATGGATTAACTAAAGAAAGGATGAGTTGAGTTGTCCTATGCAAGTGATGTAAAAAAAGAATTAACAATGCTAGAAGTTCATGAAGAAGGGAATGGTAAAGCGGAGTTAATGGCACTCATTCGCATGAATGGCTCATTGAGTATTGAAAATCATCATTTTGTGCTCTCGGTTCAAACGGAAAATCCGGCAACTGCACGGCGAATTTATAAGTTGCTTAAGCAATTTTATCACGTGGAAAGTGAATTGATTGTACGCCGGAAGATGAAGTTAAAGAAAAATAATTTGTACATTGTAAAATTGCGACACGATAGCGAACATGTTTTAAATGACTTAGATATTTTAAATGGACTTCAAATTGAACAGACTGTTCCGTTGCAATTTTTAGATAATGATTTAAAAGTACGTTCATATTTACGTGGAGCATTTTTAGCGACTGGATCAGTTAACAATCCTGAAACGGGACGTTATCATTTAGAAATTTATTCTTTATATGAAGAACACAATGATACAATTTGTGAAATGATGAATCGCTATCGCTTGAATGCAAGGAAAACTGAACGTAGAAGTGGGTACATTACGTATCTAAAAGAAGCAGAAAAAATTGCTGATTTTCTTTCATTAATTGGAGCAACTAATTCCATGCTAAAATTCGAAGATATCCGGATTGTTAGAGATATGCGCAATTCTGTAAATCGAATTGTAAATTGCGAAACAGCAAATTTGAATAAAGTTGCTGATGCTGCTAATAAGCAAATTGAAAATATTAAATTTCTAGATGAACAAATTGGATTAGATAAACTACCTGAAAAATTACAGGAAGTTGCGCGGGTTCGAGTTGCTCATCCAGAGTTAAGTTTAAAAGAATTAGGTGAGTTAGTTCCAGGTGGACCAATTTCTAAATCAGGAATCAATCACCGATTAAGAAAGATTAACGAAATGGCAGAAAAGCTAACTGCTAAATAATATAAATAGGGCTGTGACATTAGTCACAGCCCTATTTATTTAATAAATTTTATTTTTCTTTTTTCTTATTAACCATGATCTTGTCAATTAAACCATAATCAAGTGCTTGTTGAGCAGTCATAAAGTTATCACGATCAGTGTCTTGGTTAATTTTTTCAATTGACTGACCAGTGTGATCAGCTAAAATTTCATTAATCAATTCACGTGTCTTTAAGATGTGTTCAGCAGCAATTTGAATTTCAGTTGATTGACCTTGAGCACCACCAAGAGGTTGGTGAATCATAATTTCAGAGTGAGGTAATGCAAAACGTTTACCTTTTGTACCGGCAGTTGCCAAAATTGAAGCCATTGATGCAGCCATTCCCATAACAATTGTTTGCACGTCAGCATTAACAAAGTTCATAGTGTCATAAATAGCTAACCCAGCAGAAACTGAGCCACCAGGAGAGTTAATGTACATGTAAATATCTTTTTCTGAATCTTGAGCATCAAGGAAAAGTAATTGAGCGATAATGGCATTTGCCATATCATCATTAATTTCACCTGATACCATAATAATGCGATCTTTTAATAAACGTGAGTAAATGTCATATGCACGCTCGCCTTGTGCAGATTGTTCAATAACTGTTGGAACTAAATTCATTGAATTCGTCCTCCTTAATATTAAAATTACTGAATTAAGTTTATCACATAACTTAAGTTGATTATATTCTAACGCGTTGGTCAAAAAAGGTCAAATGAAGATACGGTTGTTGTTAATCTTTATGATTGTGAGGTGTTGATTAATAATGTGATAATAAAATTACAAATTCATTTAAAAAATATTAGAAATTAATTAAAAAGGGTGGTATAATAATTTTAACGTTTTAGTTAAATAAAAATTAAGGAGATGTTGCTATGTCTGGTATGCCTGCTTTGAACGATCCATCGTTACACTGGGAGAAAAGATATAAGCGAAATTGTTTTGTATATATTATAATTTATGGCCTTTTAGGGGCTGTAACGGGGATTACTAATGATACTTTGACATCATATTTAGATTTGGTTGCACCAAATGTTGTTACAAGATTAAATATTTATACTGCGATTGGTTCAGTATTAATGGCAATTATGTTGATTTATATTCATAAAACAGGTTATAAAAAAGTTTTAATTGTTGCACCAATTTTAACAATTGCAACGCTTTTTGCCATGATTTATAGCAACAACACAGAATTAATTGCGATTTCATATGCGATTTTAATGGCTGGAATAGGGATTTATGATTTTATGTATCCGTTGATGTATTCTGTTTATGTTCCACGTAAAATTAGAACGTTTATGATGTCAGCAGTAATGGTTACTAACTTAGTAACGCAAGCAATTGTAACCTTCTTTGGGGGTAAAGTGGTTGTTTGGGTTTTCAGTAATTTAATGCATGTTAGTTATAGTAAAGCTTCTGTTTTATCAGGAGATCAAGCGAAAATGACAGGTGACACTTTAAGTGCCTACATTACATCATATAAGTTAGTAATTTACATTGCCGTTGCTTTTACTGCACTTGCGTTTGTATGTTCATTGTTTTTAAAAGAACGTCCAAGTGATTATATTGAAACGGAAGCAGAATTAGAAGAAAGACAAGCTAAAAAAGCAGTTAACTTTAAGTTACTTGCTAAAAAAGACATTGTATTATTTGTAGTTTTTCTTGCATTAATTCGGTTTGGTGCTTATTTGATTACACCATACTTTTCAATTTACTTGAATAATTATTTACATATTCAACGGGGAACAGTTTCAACGATTATTACATTACAAACATTTGCGATGTTAATTGGATATACTTTTGCCCCATGGCTTGAAAGAAAACTGGGTTCAATTGTATCTATTTCAGTAATGACATTATCATGTGTTCCATTAATGTTTTTAATGGCACGGGGAAATATGTTTGGTTCAGGAGTAGCACTTGCAATTGGAATTATTTTGTTCTTACGTTCAGGACTAGCAAATGCTTCAATGCCAATTCAACAGTCATTGCAAATGGCATTAGTGCCTAAAAACTTACGACCTGCATTTAGTTCATTAATTACAATTGTTAATGCTGCTATGGGAATTATTGTTGGAATTTTCACTTCAACAGTGCTATTAAAGAGTCCATCAGGTTACGCAACTGCATATTATATTGCCGGTGGTTTTTATACTGTAGCATGTATTTTGCTATTAGTTTTGAAACGGAAATACAACTGGATTATGAAAAATGAAACTGCTGAAGAAAAAATTGAAGAAAAACAAGAAGAAGCTGCTGAGAAAGAAGAAGTATGTGAAGAGTAATCACATTGGGGAAGTTTAAATTTATTTCAGGGAATATAAAGTTGATCAAAAAAGGTTGTGGTATTTATCACAACCTTTTTTGATGCTTAATTAGAAAATTTTAATTTGATTTAATTTAGTATTCGAGTAAAATAGTTAAAGACATAGGTCAAAATAAACGATGCCCGTGAGCATTAATTTTGGAGGAATTATAGTTATGGAAAATTCAAACCAAACCAGTCTAAGTAAAAAGCAAAAACGGGTAATTGCTTCTACTGCGACTGGTTTTTCTTTTGAAAACATGGATTTTAATTTCATGTCTTTTGCTTTATCATCAATTATTGTCAGCTTAGGAATTTCAACTACTGAAGCTGGCTTTATTAATACCATTACTAATCTAGGAATGTTACTTGGTGGATTAGTTTTTGGGATTTTAAGTGATAAGTATGGTCGGGTCAAAATTTTCTCATATACGATTTTTATTTTTGCCGGTGCGACCGCTTTAATGTACTTTGCCAATAATATTTATTGGATCTACATTTTACGATTCATTGTTGGATTTGGTGAAGGAGGCGAATATGGAGTTGGAATGGCGTTAATCGCTGAACACTTCTCTGAAAAACAATATGGTCGGATGACTGCAATTGCAAGTATTGGTGGTCAGTTAGGTGGGATTTTAGCTGCAATTTTATCAGCAATTATCTTACCACGATTTGGATGGCATGTGCTTTTCTTAATTGGAGTTTTCCCTGTTATTTTAGCGTTCTTCATTCGAAAAGGACTAAAAGAAAGTGATGCTTTCTTAAAAAATCAAGCTAAAGAAGATAAACCTAAAGTTTCATTTAGTCGCTTATTTGAAAATGGCCGGATGGCAGCTCAAACTTTAGGATTGATTTTCATGTTAATTGTTCAAACTGGTGGCTACTATGGTTTAATGAACTGGTTACCAACAATTGTGCAAAAACAACTAGGAATTACAGTCCAAGGATCGTCACTATGGATGATTTCAACCATTGTTGGTATGTGTATTGGAATGTTTGTTTTTGGAAATATTTTAGATCATTTAGGACCACGTAAATCATTTGGAATTTTCTTGATTGGAGCTGCATTTGTAATTTATGCTTTAATCCAAGCAAGAAACATGGTTGAACTTGTTATTTTAGGTGCCATTGTGGGATTTTTTGCCAATGGAATGTATGGTGGCTATGGTGCCATTATGAATTACCTATATCCAACTGATATTTCAGCAACAGCCAATAACTTTATTATGAATGTGGGAAAGGCAATCGGAAGTTTTTCAACACTTGTAATTGGATTTTTAATGACGAAATTTTCAATTGGAATTGTAATGGGCTTTTTATCAGTTATGTATTTACTAAGTTTTGTAGTAATGTTAATGATTCCTGGATTACGGGAAATGTCTAAAAAAGCTAAGAAAAATTCAAAAGAATAAAATGAAAAAGAATGCAGTCAGTTGATTGCATTCTTTTTTATAATATTTTGCGCTTAGAAGATGAGGGGATTCCAAGTTTAGTACGATATTTCGCAACGGTTCGCCGAGATAGTTTAATTTCTTTTGCTTTCAATAAATCAACAATTTTTTGATCAGATAAAGGTTGTTTTTTATTTTCATTATTAATCAATGTTTGAATTTGAGTTTGCACATCATTGGCACTTAAATTTTGATCTTCTGCATAATGCACAGCACTTGTAAAGAATGATTTTAATTCATAAATACCAAAATCTGTTTTTAAATATTTACCATTAACTGCACGACTAACTGTAGATTCATGCAGTTGAAGTTTTTGAGCAATATCGCGCAAAAGTAATGGTTTAAGTGGATGATTTTCATTGGTGAAAAACTCAAGTTGTTGCTCAACAATTGCTTTTCCAACCTTAAAAATTGTGTTAGTACGTTGATGAACTTGAGTTGTAATTTGAGTATACTCAGCTTTTTTATCTTTTAAAAATTTTTGTAACTCACCACTTTGATTATTAGCAAAACTATTAAAATAATTTTGTTTGAAAGTAACTTGTGGTTGGGCATATTTAGTCGATTTAAGTTCAATAGTTCCTTCAGTTACTTTAACAATCAAGTCAGGATAAAGATATTCAGTTTCATTATTTTGATACATCGCTCCTGGAGCAGGTGAAAGAGTCCGTACATAAATAAGAATCTTTTCGATTTCTGCAGTTGTAGTATGATATTTTTTAGCAATTTTATCCCATTTTTTCTCAGTAAAATCAGCGAAATCATTTTTTAAAATCGGATATGCCAATACTGGAGCAAAATCGTCTGATTCTGTTTGTAATAGTAAGCATTCCTGTAAATTGCGTGCACCAATTCCAGGGGGATCAAGTTGTTGGAGTAGCGTTAAAGCATCTTCAACCAATACTTTGTCAAATTTTTGTTTTTCATATAAATCATTAAAATTAAGATTTAAGTATCCATTATCATCTAAATTTTCAATTAAATAAATTACCATTGTCCGAATTGGAGTATCGCGCATTGTTAAGTGAACCTGATCAAGCAAATAATCGTCTAAAGATTGTTGATGCATATTTGCAGCAAATTGAGTAAAATCCACTTGAGTATCGCTTGAAGGAGCAAATGTTGAAACTTCAATAAATGGATTTTCTAATTCTTTTTGTTTTAAATATGAGTGTAATTCATCAGTAGTAGCCTTCAAAAGCCGAATTGATTGTTGCATTTGTTGAGTCATTGCAAGTTTTTGAACTTGATTTTGATTTAAATTTTGAGAAAATTTCATGATAGATTCCTCTCATATGAAAATTACAGTTGCAATTTTAGTATTAATAAGATAATATAATATAAGTAATGCGCCGATAGTGTAATGGATCGCACACAAGATTCCGGTTCTTGTAATCTGGGTTCGACTCCCAGTTGGCGCATTTATAGTTGAGGTTGTAACTGCGGTTGCAACCTTTTTTTAATTCTATTAAAATTTTATAAATAGTTGCAGCATTGTAATTATTGTACTCGGTTTTTGAGTGAAATGAAAGCGTAATTTGGAAACGATTTTAATCAATAATTTCAATTTAAGTGTTTATAAGTTGAATATGCTTGCAACTACATATTTTTACTGCTATAATTCAAAAGTGTTAAGGATAATTAATCTTATTAATGTCCTTTAGTATAAATTTACCTTTTAGGAGGAATATTAATATGACTACAAAAGTAGGTATTAATGGTTTTGGTCGTATCGGCCGTTTAGCATTCCGTCGCATTGCTGAAGTATCAGACAACTTGGAAATCGTTGCT